>NZ_VFWS01000050.1:0-35166 GCF_006443065.1 Mesorhizobium sp. B1-1-5
GTGGGGGAGATGCCCGGTAGGGCAGAGGGGGGCGCTGTCCCGCCGACCTCTCCTTAGAAGCAGCAGTCCAACTACCCCTGCGCCGCCTGCAGCCGATTGTAATCATGCAGCGTGCGGCTCAGCCTGCGGCGCAGGAAGTTCGAGATGTTGTCGAAGATGAAGACGACGAGCAGCGTCAGCAGCACCATGTAGAAGACGTTGGCCCAGTTGGAATTGGTGCGCATCGCTTCCCATAGCTTCAGGCCGATGCCGCCGGCGCCGACGGCGCCGATGATGGTGGCGCCGCGGGTGTTGGATTCCCACTGGTAGAGCGTCTGGCTGATGAAGACCGGCACCACTTCCGGCAGCACGCCGTAGCGCTGCACCAAAATGCCGTTGGCGCCGGTCGAAAGCACGCCCTCGCGCGGCTTGTCGTCGATGTTCTCCAGGGCCTCGGAATAGGTTTTGCCCAATGTGCCGATCTCGGTGAAGAAGATCGCGGCACTGCCGGCCAGCGGTCCGGGGCCGAAGGCGCGGGTGAAGAACAGCGCCCAGATCAGCATGTCGACCGAGCGCATGAAATCGAAGAAGCGCTTCAGCACCTGGCCGAGCAGCCCGCTCGGCGTGATGTTGCGGGCGGCGAAAAAGGCAAGCGGGAAGGCGACGATGCCGCCAAGCAGCGTGCCGAGGAACGCCATGACGATGGTCTGCAACAGCTTCGTCCAGACATCGCCATGCTGCCACTGCGCGTTGTTCCAGATGTTGTCGGCAGCCAAGGCGAGGTTCGAGGTGCCCGGCTTGAGCTCTGGCCCGGAGGCGATGAGCGAGATGACCTCGCCGGCCGACTTGCCGAAGAAGGGCGAGCGCGTGTCAAAGACGAAATTGGCCCAGCCGAGAAAGCGCTTGCGCACCTTGACGCGATCGACGGTGACGCGCACCTCGCCGACAAAGCCCATCTTGGCGACGATCTCGTCGTCATGGACGGTCACCCAACCGGGCACCGGGCCTGTAACCACCGGCTTGCCGCCGGTCAGCGACACCGGCACCGTCTGGCCGTTGGCGACGATCGTTGCCCTGACCTTGTCGAAGGTGACGGACTTGTCCCGGCCGTCGATCAGGACGGTGAAGGTGCCGTCCGGATTCTTGATCACCCAGTCGGGATCAGGATGCTCGCCGAGCGCCGAGAAGCGCGGGTATTTCGGCGTGATCTCGGGCTGGTCGAGGCGGAATTCCGGCTGTAGGTCGTAGCTGATCCATTGCGACAGGAAGAGCGGCAGGCGCTCCCAGTGCGACTCGCGCAGCACCTGCGGCAGGCTGAAGAACCACAAGGCATAGGCGAGATAGAGCACGGTGCCGGCGATCAGCAGCAGCGGCCAGAAACGCTTGTAGGCCGGCCGCTGGAATATCTGCGGATGGCGGTCTTCGATGGCGCTCAGTTCAGAGGCGGTCATGGCCATAGCTTACTCTTTGGTCCTGACCATGATCTTGTCCGAAAACCGGCATCTATTTTCGCTAACGCGGTCCTTCGGTTCGGGATCATGGTCACGTGCTCATCAGGAAAGCCTGCTCGCCGACGAGCTTGCGGCGCAGCCAGGCGGAGAACTGGTCGACGAGGAAGATGGTGACGAAGAGCAGGAGCACCATCGCCAGCGTCTTGGCGCCGAAGCCGCGTGAAATGGAAAGCTTCAGCTCCTCGCCGATGCCGCCGCCGCCGACCGCGCCCATGATGGTCGAGATGCGCACGTTGATCTCGATCCGAAGCAACGTATAGGACATGAAATTGGGCAACACCTGCGGCAGGTCGGCGAAGCGCACGCGCTCGAACCAGTTGGCGCCGACAGCGCGCAGGCCCTCTTCCGCGCGCATGTCGATGTTCTCGTTGATCTCATAGAACAGCTTGCCCAGCGCGCCGATCGAATGCAGGCCGATGGCGATGATGGCGGCGACCGGGCCGATCGAGACGATGGCCGCGAACAGGCCGGCGATGACGATCTCGGGGAAGGCGCGCAGCAATTCCATGAAGCGCTTGACGATGAGCCGCAGGACCGGGCTCGGCGTCAGGTTGCGCGCGGCGATGAAGGAGAAGGGAACGGCGAAGACGAAGCCGATGAAGGTCGAGACCAGCGCCACGTTCACCGTGGTCAGCATAAGCTCGAAATATTCGGGGATGTAGAAGCCGCCCCAGACATAGACGCGGCCGAGCGGGAAGTTGAATTCCTGCGTGCCCTTGTCGCTGGGCGAGGCGATGTCGAACAGGGCGCGCCAGACATCGTTCCAGTCCTTGGGGACCAGCCAGCTCAGGAAATCGAGGATGTGTGGCAGCCGGTCGAAGAAATGCCCGGCATTGGCTTCGTCGGCGAACCACATGGTCGCGCACATGGCGACAAGCAGCAGACCGACGCCGAGCGCGGTGTAGAAACGTCGCAGCGAGGTCTGGCGCCGCCAGGCGTCGGCCTGCTGGCGGGTGGCGTCGGAATGGATTGTCGCTGATGTCATGATTGGGACATGCAAAAAGGGCGGCGTCGCCGCATCGGCCCGAAAATCGAAATCCCGATTTTCGGAAAAGCCGATGCGGCCATTCAAAGTGCTAAAGCGTACTTTGTGCGTCCAACTGGACGCACGTCGCTTTAGAGGAAGCCGCCGCCCTTTCTGATCTTGCCGTCAGCCGCCGATGGCGGCTTTGCGGGCTTCGACGATGACGCTGTAGAAGTCAGGCTTCACCGGGACGTAGCCGGTGAAATCGCCACCCTCGACGCCTTCGAAGCAAGCCTTGTCCTTGGCCGGCAGCGCGGTGAAGAAAGCGGTGAGCTTGGCGGCCATGTCGTCGCCGAGCGCGGTGCGGACAACCAGCGGGCCGTTCGGGATCAGGCCCGAGCGCCACACTTCGACGAAGTCGTTCGGGTCGACGGCGCCCTTGGCGACTTCCTTGTGGAAGGTGCCTGAGGTGTAGCCGTTCTTGAAGTCGCCGATGCCGGAGGAATCGTCCACCGCCACGTCGACCTTGCCGTCGCGCACGGCCAGCACGTTGTTCTCGTGGCCGCCGTTGAACTGGGTCGAGGCGAAGTAGGTTTCGTTGGAAGCGCCGGTGTCCTTCGGAATCTGGGTCAGCGGGATCAGATAGCCGGAGGTCGAATCCGGATCGGCATAGCCGAGCTTCTTGCCCTTGGCCGACTTGATGTCGGTGATCCCCGAGGTCTTCAGCGCCAGGCCGATCGAGAAGTAGCCGGTCGAGCCGTCGGTCTGCTTGGTGGTGAGGATCGGCGTGACCGCCTTCGGGTCCTTGAGATAGACGCTGGCATAGCCGGAAGCGCCGAGCTCGGCGAAGTCGAGCGTGCCGCCGAGCAGGCCCTGGATGACGCCGTCATAGTCGGCGGCCGGGAACAGCGACACCTTCTCGAAGCCGAATTCCGACTTCAGGTGATCGGCGAGGCACTGGTAGTTGCGCAGACGGTCGGTCTCATTCTCGCCGCCGAGGATGCCGACGCGGAATTCCTTGACGTCAGCGGCGTGCGCGGCGCTGGCCGCCATGGCGAGCAGCGAAACCGCCCCAAAAACCATCTTCCTGAACATTTTGTCTCTCTCCTGTTGCTCCGGCTGCGCGCCGGCGGCGTTCTGATTTTTCAAGTCTTGCCTTTGACGCTGGCGGGCGATCCGGGTTGCTCTGCTGAAATCCACGATTTGCCCGCACCGGCTGGGGCCGGGACGGTGGATTCAGTAGCCAGGGAAGGCTGGTTCGAGCGGTCCGGCGGATGCGGTGATCTTCGGCTTGATGGTCACGGCGGTCGACGTGATGGCTTCCGAGATCTCGGCGCCACTGGCATCGGCGCCGTAGACGGTGCGCACGGCATCGCGGTCGAGGTCTTCCGGAGCGCCGTCGAAGACGACCTTGCCGGCGGCCATGCCGATGATACGGGTGCAATAGGCGCGGGCAGTGTCCAGCGTGTGCAGGTTGGTGACGACGGTGATGCCTTCGCGCAGATTGATGTCGCGCAGCGAGTCCATCACCACCTTGGCGTTGAGCGGGTCGAGCGAGGCGATCGGCTCATCTGCCAGAATGACCTTCGGCTGCTGCATCATGGCGCGGGCGATCGCCACACGCTGCTGCTGACCGCCGGACAGCGTGCCGGCCGGCTGCAGCGCGGTGCGGGCGATGTCGAGGCGCTCGAGCGCGGCCACGGCCTCGGCGCATTCGGTGCGTGTGAACATGCCGAGCAGATTGGAAACCGTCGAGCGATGATTGAGACGCCCGAGCAGCACGTTGGTCAGCACGTCGAGACGCGGCACGAGGTTGAACTGCTGGAAGATCATGGCGCAGTCGCGCTGCCAGCGCCGCAGCGGCGATCCCTGCAGGCTGGAAACCTCCGCGCCCTCAAAAAAAATCGATCCTTGGCTCGGATCGATGAGACGGTTGATCATGCGCAAAAGCGTCGACTTGCCGGCGCCGGAACGGCCGATGATGCCGACCATCTGGCCGCGCGGGATCGAGATGTTGATATCGCTGACGGCGGTGTTCTTGCCAAATCGTCGGGTTACGCCGCGGATCTCAAGCGTGGCCGATGATGCTGACATACCAAAACTCCAGTCCGTCGCGCTTCGCAGGTCTGTTAACCTTCGCTAGCGCAGGCCGATGAAGCTGGGGTGTCGGATTGATGTCAGTTTTGTTACGTCTCACAGGCTTGCAGATTCAACCAAGCACCAGCAATTCCTCGAAATGCTTCATGTCCTTGAAGCTGCAGAAGGCCGGAGGCTTGAGCTCGATCACAGGAGCCTCGCGTTCGAGGAACGACAGGCAGTCATCGAACAGATCTTGCCAGGCCGCGGCTCGTTCGTCGGCGAGACGGCGGACCTGATAGGCGAAGGTGATGTGGAAGACATAAGCGTCGTGGTCCGGATGGCGGTAGCCGAACGGCACCGACAGCGCGTCGCGCCATGCCTTGAGGACAGCACGGTCCTCTTCCGTGGCGCCGGCGACGGTCAAGCCGTTTGGCGTAACGCCGATGGTCTTGATACGAAACGGAGGACAGGCCTCGAAGTCCTCCAGGCGCTGCAGATAGAGGCCGGTCATGTCGTCGATGCTGGTGTCGAGCGGCACGTCGGAGGGCCAGTAGGGGAGCCGGCGCCGATATTCGATGACGCCCTGGAACAGCGTCATGTGCAGGCTGGAGATCGGCGTGAAGGCGAGGCGGTCCGCGTCGGGCACGGCGCGGATGCGCTCGCGCACCTCGATGATCGCGGCTTGCGAAGGCGAGCCGCCGACGAGGTGACTGACGACCGTGTTGCCGGGTTCGGGGAGGAAGTTGCCCGAGCCGTCGTAACGGGTGCCGAGATGCACCGGCGCTGTCGGGTTGGTGGCTTCGAAAAATCCGGCGAGCGAGGGTTTGACTGTGGCGAGCATCGCGATCTCCTTGGGGAGATGGCGTCCTGTCCGAGTCATGTGTCAACGGTGTGAATGGTGAATGGTGAATGGTGAATGGTGAGAAGGAAGGGCTTCGTTGCATTCACTATTGACCATTCACCATTCACCGCGCCTAGCCGCCATGCTTCTCCAGGAACGCCTCCGCCGACAACTCGCGGAAATCGTCGAGCGCAGCGCGCAGCCTTGCATGATCCCAATCCCACCAGGCCAAGGCCTGGTAGCGCTCGGCGGTGCGGCGGTCGAAGCGCTCGCGGATCGGCTTCGCCGGCACGCCGCCGACGATTGTGTAGGGCGCGACATCCTTCGACACCACGGCGCCCGCGCCGACCGCTGCGCCATCGCCGACGGTGACGCCGGGCAGGATGGTCGAGCCATGGCCGAGCCACGTGTCGTGGCCGATCGTGACGCGTTTGGCGCGGCGCTCGGCGAAGAACGCGCTTTCATGCTCGGCGTCGTCCCAATAATCGGAGGCGCGGTAGGTGAAGTGATGCAGCGTCGGACGCCATGTCGGATGGTTGGTGGCGTTGATGCGCACGCTTGCCGCGATGTTGGAGAACTTGCCTATGGTCGCGCACCACACGGCGCAGTCCTGCATCATGTAGGAATAGTCGCCGAGCTCGCATTCGGCGACGCGGCTGCGCTCGGCGATCTCGGTCCAGCGGCCGAGCGTCGAGTTTTCGACCTGCGCCGTCGGATGGATCAGCGGCACCTCCGAAAGCTTCTTCATGCGGCGATCTTTCCGGCGGCGAAGGCAGTGACGTCGATGACGCGGTCGGCGACGGCCTCACGCATATCGAGGTCGTGGAAGATGCCGAGCAGGGCAACGCCTGCCGCCTTCTTAGCAGCAATCAGCTCGACCACTACATCGCGGTTCTTCGCGTCGAGCGAAGCGGTAGGCTCGTCGAGCAGCAGGATCGGATGCTCGGTGATGAAGCCGCGCGCGATGTTGACGCGCTGCTGCTCGCCGCCGGAGAAGGTCGCGGGCGGCAAGGCCCAGAGCTTTTCCGGCAGGTTGAGCTGCGCCAACAGGGCACGCGCTCTCGCCCGCGCGCTTTCCCTGTCCTCGCCGCGCTCGACCAGCGGCTCGGCGACGACGTCGAGCGCGGAAACGCGCGGGACGGTGCGCAGGAACTGGCTGACATAGCCGATGGTATGGCGGCGCACGGAAAGCACGGTGCGCGGGCTGGCGGAGGCGAGGTCGATCAGCCCGCCCGCGTGCTGGACGATGATCTGGCCTTCATCGACCGCGTAGTTGCCGTAGAGCATCTTCAGGATCGAGCTTTTTCCCGCGCCGGACGGGCCGCCGAGCACGGCGCATTCGCCGGCGCGGATCGAGAAGGAGACCCCCGCCACCACCGGCAGCGTGACGCCGTCGCGCAGATGCATGGTGAAGCTTTTGGCGACATCCGAGACAACGAGAGGCGTAGCCATCAGAAAATCCTCCAATTGTCATTCGTTGGCGGGACAGCGCCCCCCTCTGTCCTGCCGGACATCTCCCCCTCAAGGGGGGAGATCGGCTGTCGCATTCGGTTTCGCCACTCCCCCGCGTTGCAGAAAAAGCGGGGCATGAAAGCTGCTAATCTTCCCCCCTGAGGGGGAGATGGCCGGCAGGCCAGAGGGGGGTGTTCAAGCGCCATCGTCACACCTGCAAAATCGAAGAAACCAGCAACTGCGTATAAGGCGCGCGCGGATCGTCGAGCACGCGGTCGGTGAGGCCGCTTTCGACGACGCGACCGTCCTTCATCACCATCATGCGCTGCGACAGCAGCCGCGCCACGGCGAGGTCATGGGTGACGACGATCGCAGCAAGGCCGAGATCGGTGACCAGCCCGCGCAGGAGATCGAGCAGGCGCGCCTGCACCGAGACGTCGAGGCCGCCGGTCGGCTCGTCCATGAAGACGAGGCGCGGGCCGGTGACCAGATTGCGGGCGATCTGCAGGCGCTGGCGCATGCCGCCGGAAAAGGCGCGCGGCTCGTCGTCGATGCGGTCCTCGTCGATCTCGACGCGTGACAACCAGTCGACGGCGGTGGCGCGGATCTTGCCGTAGTGGCGGTCGCCGACCGCCATCAGCCGCTCGCCGACATTGGCGCCGGCAGATACCGTCATGCGCAGGCCGTCGGCCGGGTTCTGGTGGACGAAGCCCCAGTCGGTGCGCATCAGGAAGCGCCGCTCGGCCTCGCTCATGCGGTAGAGCTCGCGCCATTGGCCGTCGCGCATGCGGTAGCTGGCTGTGCCGGAAGAGGGCAGCAGGCGGGTCGACAGGCAGTTGAGCAGCGTGGTCTTGCCGGAGCCGGATTCGCCGACCACCGCCAGAACCTCGCCTGGCCAGAGGTCGAAGGTGACGTTCTCGCAGCCGACGCGCGACCCGTAGAATTTGGACAGCGCAGAAACGCGCAGCAGCGGTTCGTCGGTCATTCTGCCGGCTCCGTTTTCTCAGAGGCAAGTTGGGTCTTGGGAGCAAGGTGGCCGTGATGGCCATCGGCCCGCCGCTTCTCGCAGTGGTCGGTGTCCGAGCAGACGAACATGTGGCCGCCATGGTCGTCGAGGATGACCTCGTCGAGATAGACATTCTCGGCGCCGCAGAGCGCGCAGGGCTGGTCGAAGGTCTGCACTTCGAAGGGATGGTCCTCGAAGTCGAGGCTGACGACGTCGGTGAAGGGCGGCACCGCATAGATGCGCTTCTCGCGGCCGGCGCCGAACAATTGCAAGGCGGGCGAGCGGTGCATCTTCGGATTGTCGAATTTCGGCGTCGGCGAGGGATCCATCACGTAGCGGCCCTCGACCTTGACCGGATAGGCATAGGTGGTGGCGATGCGGCCGTGCCTGGCGATGTCCTCGTAGAGCTTCACATGCATGAGACCGTATTCCTCCAGCGCGTGCATCTTGCGCGTCTCGGTCTCGCGCGGCTCGAGGAAGCGCAGCGGCTCGGGGATCGGCACCTGGAAGACCAGCACCTGGCCTGCGGTCAGCGGATGCTCGGGGATGCGGTGGCGGGTCTGGATGATGGTGGCGGTTGCCGTGTCGGTGGTGACGACGACCTTGGCGACCTTCTTGAAGAAGGCGCGGATCGAGACGGCATTGGTGGTGTCGTCGGCGCCTTGGTCGATGACCTTGAGCACGTCATCGGGACCGATGATCGAGGCGGTGACCTGCACGCCGCCTGTGCCCCAGCCGTAAGGCATCGGCATCTCGCGCGAGGCGAAAGGCACTTGGTAGCCGGGAATGGCGATGCCCTTCAGGATGGCGCGGCGGATCATCCGCTTGGTCTGCTCGTCGAGATAGGCGAAGTTGTAGGTGGCGATGTCGGTCATGGCGATCACGTCCGCTCTCTGCTATGAAATTGATGTCCAGAACGCGGGAGTGGGCCGAAATGGACTCTACCGGTTGGTTGCATCTTGGCGTGCTGCTGCTGGTGTTTGCCGGCATCGCGGCCTTCGCGCTTCGGAAGATGTTTCTCCCTGCGCCAAAGGAGCCTCCGCACGGTGAGACCGTTGGCGGCGCCAGTGGCTTTACTGGCCCCTGGTTCGGTGGCGGCGGCGAAAATTCCGGTAGCGGACACTAAGCTCACTCCGCTGCCTCCCGCTTCTCCTCAGCGGCCTTATCCTGGCTTTCCCGCGCCTCGTATTCGGCGCGCATGCGGCGAACCAGGCCGAGCTCGGCCTGGAAGTCGACATAATGCGGCAGCTTCAGATGCTCGACGAAGCCGGTCGCCTGGACATTGTCGGAATGCGAGATGACGAATTCCTCGTCCTGCGCGGCGGCGACGACATCCTCGCCAAGCTCGCTTGCGCGCAGCGCCCGGTCGCAGAGCGCCATCGCCATCGCCTTGCGCTCGCTCTGGCCGAAGACGAGGCCGTAGCCGCGCGTGAATTGCGGCGGCGCCTTGGCCGAGCCCTTGAACTGGTTGACCATCTGGCATTCGGTGACGCGGATGGAGCCGAGCGGCACGGCGAAGGGCAGCTCCGGCACGTCGAGCTCCAGCTCGACCTCGCCGATGCGTATCTCGCCGACGAAGGGATGGTTGCGGGCGTAGCCGCGCTGCGTCGAATAGCCGAGCGCCAGGAGAAAACCCTCGTCGCCGCGCGACAGCGCCTGCAGGCGGATGTCGCGCGCCATCGGAAATTGCAGCGGCTCGCGCGTGATGTCGCCTGGAACATGGTCCAGCGGCATCTCGCCGTCGGCTTCGATCAGGCCTTCATGGGCGAGGATCGCCGAAACGCGCGGCATGGCCTCCGGCTCGGCCGGACGCTGTGCCGGCATCTCGACCTCGGCGCCGGCGGCGAGTTCCGGATCGAGCAGGCGGTGCGTATAGTCGAAGGTCGGGCCGAGCACCTGGCCGCCGGGCAGATCCTTGTAGGTGGCCGAGACACGACGCTCGACCTGCATGGCGCCGGTGTCGACCGGATTGGTGTAGCCGAAGCGCGGCAGCGTGGTGCGGTAGGCGCGCACCAGGAAGATCGCCTCGATCATGTCGCCGCGCGCCTGGACGACGGCAAGAGCCGCAAGCTCGCGGTCGTAGAGCGAGCCTTCGCTCATCACCCGGTCGACGCCGAGCGCCAGCTGCTCGACGATCTGGTCGAGGCGCAGCGCCGGCACCGAGCGGTCGCCGCGGCGGCGGTCGGCAAGCAGGCGATGCGCATTGGCAATAGCGGCTTCGCCGCCTTTCACCGCGACATACATGTCATGCCTCCATCGTCTTGATGCGGGTGGTGCGCGGCAGGCAGGCGAGGTTGCCGGGCGCCGCCAGAATGATGTCGACGCCGCGCGGGAAACGCTGGTTGTTCTGCTTCCACTGCTCGACGAAATGGCGCGGCATGCCGGGAGGCGCGATCATCGACGTCTTCTCGATCCCCGGACCTTCGAGCAGCAGCGACGGGCCCGAGGCAAGATCGTCGACCAGGAGGATCAGCGTCGTCGAGCGGTCGGGATATTCCTGCGTGCCTTGCGCAAAACCGTCGAGCGCCGCCATCTCCTTCGGATTGGCGATCAAGGCGAAATGCGCGTCGGCCGGCGTATTGGCCGAGGGCGCGCCGGTGTGAAAGCCGAGCCAGGCCTTGACCGCGGCTTCCGCCTGCAGCGGCGGGTCGAGCCAGACCGGCGTGTCGTTGTCGCATAGCGAGAGCGCCACGGCGCCGGCCGTCGCCGACAGCGGCGCCGGCGGGCGGGCGAGCTGCGGCAGGTTCTGGACGGTGCCGGGGCGGGCCATCGCGTCCATGATGGCGCGGAACACCGCCTGGGCGTTGAAGACCGGCTCCGCAAAGCCGCCGTCGATCGATTGCGTGGCGATATCCATCAGTCCTCTCCGCGCACCATGGTGAAGAAATCCACTTTCGTGGCCGCCGTTTCGACGCGCTTTGTCTCGCGCGCCGCGGCAAGCGCCGCGCGCAAGGGCGCGGCGAGCTTTGTCTCGACCGCTTCGCGGTGCGCCGGGTCCTGCCACAGCGCGTCGGCGATCGCCGCAAGCTTGGCCTTGCCCTTGTCGCGGCCGAGCGCATAGGAGTGGCCGACCTGGCCGGAGGGCAACCGCACCGTCGCACGGGTGACCGTCGCCTCGCCGACATTGAACGGCGCGCCGCCGCCGCCGATCCGTCCGCGCACCGTCACCAATCCGGTTTCAGGACCGCGCAAAAGCTCGGCCTCGGAGGGCAGGCCCGACTCGTTCCACAGGCGGGCGATCTCGTCGGCCGCGGCGTGCGCCAGCGTCGCCATCAAGGCCTTCCGCCCGGCCTGCTCGCGCGCTTCCTGTCCTCGCATGGCGTGGCTCCTTGCTTGGGAAAATTTGTCTATTGATATAGACAACTATACAAATTATACTCACTTGGTATCGGGAGTCCATGACGGGTGGATGACAACGGGTGCAAAAGTTGGGGTGAAGACGTTGGGGGCGGGGAAATGACCGGGCTGGCAAGCAGCATCGAGAGGCGTAACGGCGTATCGCTATGGCGGCAGATCGCCGACAGGATCCTGCAGGCGGTCGCCAATGGCGATTTCGCCGAGAATGCCGCGCTGCCGCCTGAAGTCGCGCTGGCGGAACGCTACGGCGTCAACCGCCACACGGTGCGCAGCGCCATTGCGGCACTGGTGCAGGAAGGCGTGCTGAGGGCCGAGCAGGGACGCGGCACCTTCGTGTTGTCGCGCAAGCGGCTGTCTTATCCGATCGGCGCGCGAACGCGCTTCTCGACCGGCCTGCAGGGGCAGACGAGCGAGCGGCATATCGCGCTGCTGTCGTCGTCCACCGAGCCGGCCAGCCGGCGCATCGCCGAGGCGCTGGGCATCGCCAAAGGCGCTGCCGTCATCCGCCTGGAGACGCGCGGCGAGGCCGACGGTCATGCGGTGTCGCGCGCGACGACCTGGTTCGATGCCAAGCACTTCGCCGGAATCGAGGCGGCAATGGCGGAAACGGGATCGATCACCGCCTCGCTCAAGCGCTTCGGCATCAACGATTATCTGCGGCATTCGACCGTGCTGTCGGCGCGACACGCCGACGCCGACGACCTTGCAGCCCTCGATCTGCAGCCCGGCGCCATCGTGCTGGTCACCGTCGCCGTCAACGTGACGGTCGATGGTGAGCCGATCCAGTTCGCGGAGTCGCGCTTTCCCGCGGAGCGGGTGGAGCTTAGGCTCTCGGCCGGCGATTAGGTCTTCGTCGTCGTCATCCAAGGCGACAACTCAGAGGTCGTCATCCACGGGCGGAGCGACGCGAAGCGGAGCGCAGACCCGAGCATCCATTCCGTAACCTCGATCGTAGAGCGCAACGGAGCAGAATTCTGGATCGCTTTAACGCATCGACGTTACGGAATGGATCCTCGGGTCTGCGCTGCGTCGCTACGCTCCTTACTCCGCCCGTGGATGACGAAGGGATGGATCACCCCACCTCGATAACCGCCTTGATCAGCCCGATTTCTCATCCGTCCATCCGGCGCGGTCGCTTACTTGTCAGCGGCTTGGCCGTTTGAGGACCGCCTTCCCCCACTCCGTCAATTCGGGCCGAGTTGACCGCCTGCCCTGTTATCACCCGACCTCGATAACCGCCTTGATCAGTCCCGACTTCTCATGCGTCCACCGGGCAAGGTCGCGCGGCGTTCCGGCGAGCGTGGTGCGATGGGTGACGAGCTTGTTCAACGGCACGGCGCCGTTGCGGATCGAATCTGCGACATGGTCGAAATCGGCCTTCAGCGCGTTGCGGCTGCCGATCAACATCATCTCGCGCTTGTGGAATTCGGGGTCGGAGAAGGTGATGTCGTCCTTGACGACGCTGACCAGCACCAGCGTGCCGCCATGCGCGACATGGGCGAAGGCCGACTGCACGGACTGGGTGTTGCCGGTCGCGTCGAACACAAGGTCGAACCCTTCGCCGGCGGTTGCCTGCCGGACCAACTCGGCAGCCGGCGCCTTCGAGCTGTCCAGCGGAGCAAAGCCGAGCTGCTTTTCGGCGAAGCCGAGACGTTCGGCGCTCATGTCGAGCAGGCTGACATCCAGCCCGGCGATGCGCGCGAAGATTGCCGTGCCGAGGCCGATCGGGCCGGCGCCGATGACCAGCGTGCGCTGGCCGGGCAGCCCGAGCGATCGGCGCACCGCATGCGCGCCGATGGCCAGGAATTCGACCGCCGCGGCGTCGGCCAGCGACAGGCCGTTCGCCGGGTAGAGGTTCTGCGCCGGCACTAAAATTTCGTCGCACATGGCGCCGTCGCGATGGACGCCCAGCACCTCGATCTTCACGCAGCAGTTCGGCTTGCCGCGCCGGCAGGCGATGCATTTGCCGCATGAAAGATAGGGGTTGATGACGACCGGCTCGCCAACGCCGATCTCGACGCCATCGCCTTTCTCGATGACAGTGCCCGAGACCTCGTGCCCCATGATGCGTGGATAGGCCAGAAATGGGTGCTTGCCTTCGAAAATATGATAATCGGTGCCGCATATGCCGACATGGCTGACCGCGACGCGCGCCCAGCCGGGCGGCGGTGCGCCGGGCCCGGCGCGGTCTTCGAGGACAAGCTCGCCGGGCGAGAGGCAGACAACGGCTTTCATAGGCAATCCAAGGCAAAAAGCGCCGGCCTCGCGCGGGCCGGCGCGGAAGGTTCAGGTAGGAGTCATTTGCCGCGACGGCGCAGGCCGTCGAAGTAGACGATGACGATGATCAGCAGGCCGGTGATGACGCGCTGCCAGAAGGTGTTGACGTTGAGCAGGTTGGCGCCGTTGTTGATCGTCGAAAGGATGAAGGAGCCGATCAGCGGTCCGTGCACGGAGCCGATGGCGCCGAACAGCGAGGTGCCGCCGATCACCGACGAGGCGATGGCCTGAAGCTCATAGGTGTCGCCTTGCGTGGGGTTGCCGATGCCGATGCGCGAGGCCAGCAGCACGCCGACGATGGCGGCGAGCAGGCCAGACAGGATGTAGGCCATGAAGATGGTGCGCGGCACGTTGACGCCCGACAGACGCGCGGCCTCCGCATTGGAGCCGACCGAGAACAGGTAACGGCCCCAGCGCGTGTGGTGCAGGAACACGTAGGAGGGGATGGCGACCAGGATGACCATCCAGAACAGATAGGGGATGCCGAGCAGCGAGCCGCGGGAAAACGCCTGAAAAGGGTCGCTGTTGATGGAGATCGAGTTGCCGTTGGTCATCAAAAGGCCGATGCCGCGCAGCGAGGTCATGGTGGCCAAGGTGATGATGAAGGGCGGCAGGCCCATCTTGACGATGCCGAAGCCGTGGAAGAGGCCGATAGCGACGCCGACCAGCAAGGTCGCCAGCACCGCCGCCCAGATCGGCCAGCCGGCATTGATCAGCAGCGCGACGATGACCGTGGTGAAGCCGACCACCGCGCCGACGGACAGGTCGATGCCGCCGGTGATGATGACGAAGGTCTGGCCGACGGCCAGGATGGCGATCAGCGAGCCCTGACGCAGAAGGTTGGTGATGTTGAGCGTCGTGGCGAAGGACGGCGTGGCGAAAGCCAGCACGATCCACATCAGGAGCAGAAGGCCAAGCAGCGTCAAGCCGAACAGGGCGTTGAAATTGCGCTTGGATCGTTCGGCGGGGATCGCCTCGGTGCTCATATCTGTCCTCCCGACTTTTCTTGTTTCTCGGCCAGTGCCTGACCCAAAATGTCCTCGTGGCTCGCGGTCCGGAAACCATGGGTCGCGACCAACTTGCCGCGCCGGAACACATGCAGCGCGTCGGCAAGCTCGTAGACTTCCGGCAGATAGGACGAGATCAGGATGATACCGGCGCCCTTGGACAAGAGCGTCGAGAACAGGCGGTAGATCTCGGCCTTGGTGCCGACATCGACGCCCACCGTCGGCTCGTCGAAGATGAACAGCTTGGCGCCATGCGCCAGCCATTTGCCGATGACGATCTTCTGCTGGTTGCCGCCTGAGAGGCTTGAAGCCAGCGCATGGCGCGTCGGTGTCTTGATCCTGAGATCGGCGATCTGGCGGTCGGCCTCGGCCTTCTCCTTGGCGCCGGAGATCAGAAAATTGCTGGAGATGCGTTTGTAGATCGGCAGGTTGAGGTTCATGCCGACCGGCAAATTGAGGCACAGGCCCTGGTCGCGGCGGCTTTCCGGCGCCAGCGCCATGCCGAGCCGGATCGCGTCGTGCTCGGAATTGACCTGGACCTCCTTGCCTTGCCAAAGGATCTGGCCGGCCGATTTCCTGTGGCGGCCGTAAAGCGTGGTGACGAACTCGCTGCGGCCGGCACCGATCAGGCCGTAGAGGCCGACGATCTCGCCGGCGCGGACGGTCACCGAGACATTCTCGAAGCCTTTGCCCGAAAGGTTCTTCGTCTCGACGATGGTGGCGCCGGGGGTGAAATGCTCCTTGTGGTAGATCTGCTCGATCGAGCGGTTGATCATCAGCTTGACCAGCTCGGCTTCGTCGGTCTCGGCGATGTTGCGGGTGCCGACCAAAGTGCCGTCGCGAAGCACGGAAACGCGGTCGGCGAGCTCGAACACTTCCTCCATGCGGTGGCTGATATAGATGATGGTGACGCCTTCGCCCTTGAGCCGCCGGATCAGCTTGAAGAGCTGGTCGGCCTCCTTGCGAGTGAGGTAGGCGGTCGGCTCGTCGAAGATCAGGAATTTGGTGCCGCGCACAGTGGCTCGCGCCGCGGCGATCAACTGCTGCTGGCCGATGGTGAGGTCGCCGAGCACGACATGCGCCGGCAGGTCGAAGCCGAGGCCGTCGATGATCTTCTGTGCGTCCTTGACCATGGCGCGCTGCTGCAGCAGGCCGAAGCGGGATTCCTCCTCGCCGAGGAACATGTTGGCGGCGACGGTGAGATGGCGGCACAGCACCACCTCCTGGTGGACGGCGTTGATGCCGAGCGCCATCGCCTCGTACGGGGTGGCGAGCGCCTCGGCTTTGCCTTCCCAGATCACCTCGCCGGAGGTGCGCGGCATGACGCCGGTCAGAAGCTTGATGAGGGTGGACTTGCCGGCGCCGTTCTCGCCGACGATGGCGTGGATCTCGCCTGCCTTGAAGGCAAGATGCACAGGCTTCAGCGCATGCGTGCCGGGGTAGCGCTTTTCCAGGCCGTTGAGCTCGAGGATCGTCCTGCCCGGTTCCAGCGTAGGGGCCGGATGCAATTCCTGCGCCGTCGACGTCATGACAATCCTCCCAGATTGGCCTCAACCATTGGGTACGCAGCGATGCGTCTGGCGCGCATCTTGAAGGCGGAGCCTAAATCGGGCCGGCGAACTTCCAAATCGCCCCCGATGTTTCCGGGGCGCGAGGCCCCGGAAACGACTGTCGCGACGCTGCTCACTTGAGCTTCGGGTTGAGCAGCGCGTCGATCTTGGGATCCTTCATGTTGTCCTTGGTGACGAGGTTCGCGCCGGTGTCGACATTGGCCTCGACCTTCTCGCCCTTCGAGGCGGCCAAGGCGGTCTTGATGCCGTCATAGCCCATCCGGTACGGATCCTGGACGACGAGGCCCGAGATGACGCCGTCATTGAGGAACTTGATCAGCTTTTCGTCGCTGTCGAAGCCGATCAGCGCCACCTTGCCGCCGAGATTGTTTTCGGCGATCGCCTGGCCGACGCCCTGCGCCATGATCAAGTTCGAGGCGAAGATGCCCTTGAGGTCCGGATTGGCAGTGATCAGGTCGGTCGCGATGTTCAAGCCCGTGGTGGCCTGGCCGTCGGCATATTTGTCAGCGACAAGCTCGAGGCCAGGATACTTGGCCTTGATCTGCTCGATGAAGCCTTGCTTGCGCTGCTCGAGCGAGCCGGCGCCGGGAAGCGCCGTGATCAGCGCGACTTTGCCTTCTATCTTGCCGCCGTTGGCGGCGCCGATGGCGGCGGCGAGGCCGTCAGCGGCGACGCGGCCGCCCTGCACGTTGTCGGTGGTCAGGAAGGAAGTGAAGGCCTTGGAATCGGCGCCGGAGTCGATGCCGATGACCTTGACCTTGGAGGCAGCCTCGTCGATCGGCTTGCCGAGCGCCTTGAACTCGGTCGGCGAGATGACGACGGCCGCCGGGTTGCTGGCGACGGCGTTTTCCAGGATCGAGATCTGGCCGTTGACGTCGGTTTCAGCCTGGGCGCCGAGTTCCGGCACATTGACGCCGAGATCCTTGCCGGCCTTGCGGGCACCGGCCAGAACGATCTGCCAATAGAAGGATGTGGTATCCTTGACGATGATCGGAATGGTCACGTCGGCCGCCGAGACGGGCGCGGAATGTATCACCCCGGCGAGCATCGAAGCGGCGGCCAAAGCCACGAAGCCGCGGCGGTTGAGAAGGCTGATCACGAATTTCATTAGGTTCCTCCCTAAGTCGCCTGGTGAAGGTTGCGGAAGCTCCATCTGGATAGGCGCGGCCCAAACAGAACTTTATCAATAAAAAACAGATACCGTTTTTTGATAGAGCATTGCCGTGACCGATGCAAGCGATGTCTGTTGCCATGCATGATGCGGGTCAAGGCCCGTTCGGCTCCTCCCTGGCAGTGCTCGGATGCTCCCGTTCCTCCTTATCGGCATGGAACGATAATTTCATATTTCTGTCAATATGGAATATTCATTCCATAGAAAAAGCCTGCACGGTTGTGAAGGTCGCCTCCTGTTGTCGGTGGCGCTTCCGACGCGATACGGCCTGCGATTAAAGCGTCGCGCCGAGGTGCCAGGGCACGAATTCGTTGTCGCCGTAGCCGAACGCCTCGCTCTTGGTCTTGCGGCCGGACGCCGTCTCGATGATCAGCTCGAAGATCTCGCGCCCCATGCCGGGAATCGTCTTCTCGCCCGAGGCGATGACCCCGCAATTGACGTCCATGTCCTCTTCCATCTGGTGATACATGGTCGAATTGGTGGCGACCTTGATCGACGGAGTAGGCCGGCAGCCGAAGCAAGAGCCGCGGCCGGTGGTGAAGACGATTACGTTGGCGCCGCCGGCGACTTGGCCGGTGGCCGAGACCGGGTCGTAGCCGGGCGTGTCCATGAACACCAGGCCGCTGCCCGAAACCTTCTCGGCGTAGCCGAAGACGCCGTTGAGCGGCGTCTGGCCGCCCTTGGCGACCGCGCCCAGCGACTTCTCGAGGATCGTGGTCAGGCCGCCGCGCTTGTTGCCGGGCGAGGGATTGTTGTCGATCGAGGCGCCGTGCTTGGCGGTATGGTCCTCCCACCACTTCACAAAGCCGTCGAGCTTTGCGGCGATCTCGGGCGAGGCGGCGCGGTAGGCCAGCAGATGCTCGGCGCCGTAGATCTCGGTCGTCTCCGACAAGATGCCGATGCCGCCGCAGTCTGCCAGGATATCGACAGCGGCGCCCAATGCCGGGTTTGCGGTGATGCCGGACATGCCGTCCGAGCCGCCGCATTGCAGCCCGACGACGATCTCCGAGACCGGGATCGGCTCACGCTGCAGCTGGCCGACCTCCTCGGCTATCTCGGCCAGAACGCCCATCGCGCGCTCGACAGATTTGCGCGAGCCGCCGGCTTCCTGGATGTTGAAATGCCGTTTTCCCGCGGCCACGCCCTTATGGCCGTAAAGCGTAAGCTGGTTGACTTCGCAGCCCAGGCCCACCATCAGGATGCCGCCGAAATTCGGATGGCGCGCATAGCCGGCTAAGGTGCGGTGCAGAACCATCATGCCGTCGCCGGTGGCGCTCATGCCGCAGCCCTGGCCGTGCACGATCGGCACGAAGCCGTCGATGCCGGGATATTTCGGCAGAAGCGTGCGGTTGGCTTCGTCCGCAATGGCATGGCAGACGGTCGATGAGCAATTGACGCTGGCGATGATGCCGATGAAGTTGCGCGTGCCGGAGCGCCCATCGGCGCGGCGGTAGCCCATGAAGGTGCGCTTGCGGTCGGCCTCGGTGGCGTGCTCGGCCTCGCTCGGCGGCACCACCGGCAAGCGGCCGCTCTCGAAAACCAGATTGTGCGAATGAACATGCTCGCCGGGCGCGATGTCTTGCGTGGCGCGGCCGATCGCCTGCGCGTATTTCACAACCGCTTCGCCCGCCGGGATCGGCTTGATCGCCACCTTGTGGCCCGGCTCGATCACGGCAGCCGCGGTTGCGCCGCCCGGCAATGGCGTTCCAATCTCGATGCGCCCGTTGGCGACGGCGACATTGTCGGAGGGTGAGAGAAGGATGGTGTTTGCAACGTTCACGGGCGGCTGTCCTGGGTGATCCTGGGAATGCGGGCGGATTGACTTGCGCCCGTTTAAAGGTAATGTCTTTTATCGGGAAAAAACAATTTTGCGTCAATTGTTTTTTCGCTCGGTTGGCGCTCGTCTTTTGGACGCCAGCGCCGCCCGTTTGGCAAGCCGGCGAAAAACGTTCCGCTTTTCGGAGGCTTGCGCCAGAGCAATTCCAGGAAAAGTGCGTAGCGGCTTTCCGTCCGGAATTGCGCAGAAACAAAGATTTGGCGCAGTTCGGCGATTCCGAGAAACGCTGAACTGCTCTAGGAACACCGACCATATCGCGTTTCCGGCAGGCCGCCGCAAGCGTTGGGGGATAAGGGGCATGTCGAAAAGCAACAATGTCTACAAAGACGCCTATAACCGCTGTCTGCGGCTGCTCGACGAGACCAAGAGTCTGCCGTCGGAACCGGAACTCGGCACGCTGCTCGGCGTCAGCCGCACCACGGTGCGCAGCATCCTTGCGCGCATGGAAGAAACCGGGCTGATCGACTGGAACAAGCGCAACAAGACGGTGCTCAGGGCGCCGCGGCCAGAGGATTTCTTCCCCGAGGAGGAGACCGACTCGCTGGCGGAGATCATCGAGCGCTCCTTCATGCGTCGCCTGCTTGCGGGGGGCGCGGAAGCCGGCATGCAGATCAACGAGCTGGAGCTGGCGCGCGAGATCGGCGTCGGCACCACCAGCGTGCGCGAATTCCTGATCCGCTTCTCGCGCTTCGGGCTGATCGAGAAGCGGCGCAACAGCCACTGGGTGCTGAAGGGTTTCACGCGCGCCTTCGCGCTGGAGCTGACCGAGATCCGCGAGATTTTCGAGCTGCGTTCGGCGGCGGCTTTCGCCGCGCTGCCGGAAGATAGCGCGGTATGGGCCGATCTTGACCGGCTGGAGCTCGAGCATCGCCAGCTCGCCAGCGAAATCGCCACGCGCTTCAACGAATTCTCCGAGCTCGACGAGCGCTTCCACCGGCTGATCCACCGCGCCTCGCACAATCGCTTTATCGTCGACTTCTACGATGTCATCGCGATGATCTTCCACTACCACTATCAGTGGAACAAGGCTGAGGAGCGCCAGCGCAACGAGGTCGCTATTCAGGAGCATCTCGCTTACATCGCGGCGCTGAAATCGCGTGATCCCGGCAAGGTGGACGCCGCCTGTCGCAAGCACCTGAAGTCGGCGCGCCAGACGCTTCTGACCTCCATTCCTGAAGGGCGGCAGATGCAGCCCGCCTGATAGGCGGGCCGCGATCCACAACGACCCATCGCGCCGCGTTGCCGCAGCGCGGTTTTGCCGATTTCCCGCGCGCATTCCGCGTGCTACCGTCGAGGCGTTTCCGGGAGAGGCTTTGCGTTGGATATCCGGCTGAGACGAAGGAGCATGCCGGCCGCGTTCGTCGCGGCGCTGCTTCTATTGCTTCAGTCCTCTCTCGGCGCTTTCGCCTTCGGCGCGCCTTCGCAGCTCGACGCCTTCGGCAACGTCATCTGCACGCATGAAGGGGCCGTAAAACTCCCCGGCGGCGATCCCCACCAGCAGCATCTGCCGGCCTGCTGCTCGCTCGGCTGCAACATGGTTACGGCGGCGCATCTGCCGCCGCCGGAAGCCGGCGCGCTGGCCAGGACCCGGCTTTTCGAGGCCGTCGCCTTCCAGCTTCCGGCCTTCCGGCACCAGGATTTCGCCCGCGACCGCTCTCCGGCCAATCCGCGCGCGCCGCCGGCGATGGTCTGATCCGCGGAACGTTTCGCGGGCCCATTCATCCAAAGATCAGACTGTTCGCGGCCGCATTCCGGCGCGATCCCGTACTCATGGAGCAACCATGTCCAATCTTCTTCCCAAGGCGCAAGCCTTCGCCCTTCGCGGCGCGCCGCCGTTTCACCTCCAGCTGCGCGTTGGCCTTGCCGTGCTCAGCCTTTTTCTTCTCTTGGCCTGCATTCCCGCCGCCCTGGCGCATGAGTTCAAGATTGGCGATCTCGAGATCGAGCATCCCTGGTCGCGGGCGACGCCGCCGGGCGCCAAGGTGGCCGGCGGCTATTTCACCGTGATCAACAAGGGCAGCGCGCCGGACCGGCTGCTGTCGATCTCCTCCGACATCTCCGACAAGGCCGAACTGCATCAGATGGGCGTCAAGGACGGCGTCATGACCATGCGGCCGGTCGAGGGCGGGTTGGAGATCCCTGCCGGCGGCAAGGTCGCGCTGACGCCGGGCGCCTACCACCTGATGTTCACCGGCCTGAAGCGGCAGCCGAAGCAGGGCGAGAAATTCCCCGCGACGCTGACCTTCGAGAAGGCCGGCAGCGTCACCGTCGAGTTCGCCGTCGGAGGCATGGGCGAGACGGGGAGTGGCGATATGGGCGACATGGATCACGCCGAATAATCCGCCCAATTCGAAATCAGAGGGACAATTCATGAACAAGTATCTTTTGGCGGCGGGCGCGCTTTGCGCGCTCGGGACCAATGCCGCGCTCGCCCACATCACGCTCGAAACGCAGGAAGCGGCCGTCGGCTCGACCTACAAGGCCGTCTTGCGCGTGCCGCATGGCTGCGAGGGCAAGGCAACGACCGTCGTGCGCGTGCAGATACCCGAAGGCGTCATCGCGGTGAAGCCGATGCCCAAGCCCGGCTGGACGCTGCAGGTCAAGAAGGGCAAATACGAGAAATCCTACCAGCTCTATGGCGAGACCTTGACCACCGGCGTGAAGGAAGTCGACTGGAGCGGCGGCAATCTGCCCGACGAATTCTATGACGAATTCGTCTTCCGCGCCTCGCTGGCCGCCGATCTGCCGGCCGGCCAGATGCTCTATTTCCCGGTGGTGCAGGAATGCGGCGATGCCGCCGAGCGCTGGATCGAGATCCCGGCGGCGGGCCAGGATGAGGACGCCTTGGAAACGCCTGCGCCCGGCATCAAATTGCTGCCGAAGAAATGATCTCTGTTGGCGCGCTCCCTCGGGATGCGCCAACATTTCCAGTTATGACGGCATGAACGCAGCACTGCCTTCCTCGATGAACCGCATGCTTGCCGGCTCGCTTGTCTGGCTGGCGGCAATGCTCGTGGCGATGGCGCTGCTCGTCGTGCCCGGCCGCGCTTTGGCGCATGCCGCGCTGGTCGCGACCGACCCGGCTGACGGCGCCGTGCTGACGCAAAGTCCCGGCAAATTCTCGCTGACCTTCAGCGAGCCCGTCTCGCCGCTGGTGCTGACGCTTGTGCGGCCGGACGGCTCGCAGCTTGCGCTGACATCCTTCCGTCTCAAGGACCAGACGGTCGAGATCGACAATCCCGAAGCGCTCAAATCCGGCACGCATGTGCTGAGTTGGCGGGTCGTTTCGGTCGACGGTCATCCGGTCGGCGGCTCGGCGCTGTTTTCCATGGGCGCGCCAAGCGCGGCACCAGTGGCGGGTGAGGCCGTCGACTGGACGCTGCGGGCAGCGATCTGGCTCGGCAAGCTGTTTCTCTATGCCGGGCTTTTTCTCGGCATCGGCGGCGCGTTCGCACTTGCCTGGCTCGCCGAGGACCGGCGCCGTGGCCAGCGCTTTGTCGCCGCGGCACTGCTCTTCGGCCTCGTCGCGGCGCCGGTGTCGCTTGGGCTGCAGGGGCTGGACGGGCTCGGCGCCCCGCTCGCCCGGTTTGCGGCGCCGACAGTCTGGAAGACCTCTCTGGAGACGAGCTTCGTCTGGACTGTGCTGATCGGCCTGATCGCGCTCGGTCTCGCGCTGCTTTCCTTTGCCGGTCCGTCAGGCCTTCGCAAGCTCTCGGCAAGCGCAGCACTGCTCGGCGTCGGCGCCGCCCTCGCTGTCAGCGGCCACGCCAGCGCCGCCGAACCGCAATGGCTGACGCGGCCGCTGGTGTTCCTGCACGGCACCGCAATCGCCTTCTGGGCCGGTTCGCTGGCGCCGCTCGGCCTCGCGCTGCGGCAGCAGCCGGCGGAAGCGAAGGCTTTCCTGCGGCGCTTCTCGCGCGCGATACTGCCAGTCGTGGCTGTCCTTGCCGCCAGCGGCATCGTGCTGGCGATCATCCAGGTGCAGCAGCCGGCAGCGTTGATCCATACCGCTTATGGCCGGCTGCTGCTGCTCAAGCTCGCTCTGCTGCTTTTCCTTTTCACGCTTGCCGCCATCAACCGCTGGACGTTGACGGCGCCGGCCGTGGCCGGCGACACCGAGGTGCAGCGGCGGATGGTGCGCTCGATCGGCATCGAGGTGGTCATCGTGCTTGCCATCTTCGGCGTCGCCGCCGGCTGGCGCTTCACCCCGCCGCCACGCGCGCTGGCGATCGCCGCCGCGCAGCCGGTTTCGATCCACATCCACACGCTGAAGGCGATGGCCGATCTCAGCATCACGCCGGGCCATGCCGGCGAGGTCGCCGCTTCGATGATGATCATGACCGGCGATTTCGGACCACTCGACGCCAAGGAGGTGACGCTGGTGCTTTCCAAGCCGGATTCCGGCATCGAGCCGATCAAGCGGCCGGCGAGAAAGTCCGGCGACGGCACCTGGCGTATCGACAATCTCGTCATCCCGTTCCCTGGCCGCTGGAACGCCCGGCTCGATATTCTCGTTTCGGACTTCGAGGTGGTGAAGATCGAGGCGCCAATCGATATCCGCGCAGAGTGAAATTGAGAGTGAATGGTGAATAGTGAATGGTGAATAGCAGGCGATTTTCGCTTCCGCGTCGCGACGACGTTCGCCTGTCCATTTCACTATTCACCATTCACCATTCGCCCTCAGTCTTCACCCTCGGTCTCACCGACCTCGATACAATTCTGCGAGACGGTTGACGCCGCCGCCAAGGCCCGTCATTCATCTGGGAAAGGCGTTCTCCGGGACGCAACCCACAACAAGCATCCGAACGCAGGGAAGAAACGATGGAAAAAGCCGAAATCGGCCTGATCGGCCTTGGCACGATGGGTTCCAACCTGGCGCTCAACATCGCCGAGCACGGGCACCGCATCGCCGTCTTCAACCGCACGCCATCGCGCACCGACGCCTTTGTCGATAGTGCCGGTTCGCTGAGGGACATGGTCGTTCCCTGCTACAGCCTGGAGGAGCTCGCCGCTGCGATCCGGCCGCCGCGGCCGATCATCATCATGGTGCTGGCCGGCAAGCCGGTCGACGAGCAGATCGCGGCGCTGGGCTGCGTGCTGTCGGCCAACGACATCGTCGTCGATGCCGGGAACGCCAATTTCCGCGATACGATGCGCCGCTTCTCAGAGCTGTCCGGCTCGGGCCTGACCTTCATCGGCATGGGCGTATCGGGCGGCGAGGAGGGCGCGCGGCACGGCCCCTCGATCATGGTCGGCGGCACGGAAGAGTCCTGGAAGCGCGTCGAGAAAGTGCTGACGGCGATCTCGGCCAAGTTCAAGGACGAGCCCTGCGCCGCCTGGCTCGGCACCGACGGCGCCGGCCATTTCGTCAAGACCATCCACAACGGCATCGAATATGCCGACATGCAGATGATCGCCGAGATCTACGGCATCTTGCGCGACGGCCTCGGCATGGCGCCGAAGGAAATCGGCAAGGTCTTCGAAGAATGGAACAAAGGCCGGCTCAACTCATACCTTATCGAGATCACCGCAAAAGTTCTCGCCGCCGACGATCCCAAGACCGGCAAGCCGGTTGCCGACGTCATCCTCGACCGTGCCGGGCAGAAGGGCACCGGCAAATGGTCGGTCATCGAAGCGCAGCAGCTCGGCATTCCGGCGACGGCGATCGAGGCGGCGGTCGCGGCGCGCGTGCTGTCCTCGATCAAGGATGAGCGGCAGGCGGCGGAAAAGGCCTACGGCAAAATCGGCGTCGAGAAGATTTCCGGCGACAGGGGCGCGCTGCTCAAGGACCTGGAGCTGGCATTGTTCGCCGGCAAGATCGCGGCTTACGCACAAGGTTTCGCGGTGATGAGCGGCGCTTCCAAGGAATTCAACTGGAACCTGCCCATGCCGACCATCGCCAAGATCTGGCGCGCCGGCTGCATCATCCGCTCGCAGATGCTTGACACGATGGCCGAGGCCTTCGGTTCGGGCGGCGCTTCCACCAATCTGCTGATGGCGCCGGCTTTCATCGCCATGATGAAGGAGGCGCATCCGTCGCTGAGGCGCATCGTGGCGCGCGCCTCCGAAGCCGGCTCGCCGGTGCCGGCACTGTCGTCGGCGCTCGCCTATTTCGACAGCTACCGCCAAGGACGCGGCACCTCGAACCTGATCCAGGCGCAGCGCGACTTCTTCGGCGCGCACGGCTTCGAGCGCATCGGGGAAGAGGGGGCGTTTCATGGCCCATGGGGGAGTGGCGCCGCCTAGACTTGGCTCGCGCCGAGCCGTGGGGCGACTCTCCCGTCGTCATCCACGGGCGAAGCAAGGAGCGAAGCGACGCGGCGCAGACCCGAGGATCCATGCCGTCACGTTTGCCACAGAATACTGCGGCCCAGAAAAGCGCTCCGATGGCACCATTATCTGCACCGCTGCAGCTCTCGGAATTCACGGAATGGATCCTCGGGTCTGCGCGTCCGCTTCGCTCCCGCTCCGCCCGTGGATGACGAAGTTCAGGGGCTTCGGCCAATCTCCGCCGTAGTCGCAACCCGGCGAAAATCATTTGGTCAGGGACCATAACTAACCTCGGTAAGGCAAAACCTCGCTCGGCGTGCTGAGCGATTGCAGCGTGCCTGGATCGGCGCCGCCGATCCAGCCGAGCACGGCGCGGGCGAGCTCGGAGCCGGCGAGCCGGAAATTCTCGTTGACGACGAGCAGTTCCCGCCGGAACAGATGCAGCAGTTCCGACGATTGTTTCGACACCACGTCGACGTCGCGGCCGAGCTTCAGCCCGGCGTCCTCGATGCCGGCCACGATGGCGAGCGTCGCGGCGGCGGCGCTGCTGACGAAGCCGTCCGGACGGTCCTTGCGCCGCATCAATTGCGCGGTCCGCATCCTGATCTGCTCGATCGACTGATCGATGGAGACGGTGTTGAACGGCACCTCGCTGGCACCCACCTCGCTCAGCGCATCGGCAAAGCCGGCGACCGTATGGCCGTGATAGGTGAGGCCGACCGGAGGCGTCACCAGGGCAAGCCGGTTGCGGCCCCTGCCGGCGAGGTAGCGGACGGCTTCGCCGGCAAAGGCGTAATTGTCGAAGTCGTGATAGGGATGCACCAGCCCCATGTCGGTGCGGCCATGCGTGGCGAAAGGAATGCCGCGCTCCAGCATATAGCGCGCCCGTGGATCGTTGGGCTGGGTGCGCGAGATGATGACGCCGTCGGCCGAGCCCGTCTCGACCAGGTAGCGCACCGGGTCCAGCGGATCCTGCGAGCGCGAATAGGGCGTGACGATCAGATGGTATTGCGTGTCTGCGATCACCTCGGTGACGCCGTAGATGATGTCCGAGACGAAGCTCATGAGCTCGTGCTCGGTGTTCAGCACAAGCGATATCACGTTGGTCTTGCCGGTTCTCAAGCGTACGCCGGCGCGGTTCGGGCGATAGCCGATCTGCTTGGCGACGAGCTGGACGCGGCGCCTTGTCTCGGCGCCGATCTCGGGCGCATCCTTCAGCGCGCGCGAGACCGTCGTGACGCCCAGCCCGGTCATGAAGGCAAGCGTCTTCAGCGTCGGCCGTTCCTTGCCCGACGTGTCGTCGTCGCCCTTCTTCGTTATCCGTCTATCCATCGTCCCGCCCGTCAGGCGCATAGCAGTCGCGGGGCCGACCGGCAATCGTGCGGCGGTGACATTTGCGCGACCTTCAGTTTGCGGCTCGGCTCAATATACTGAAACGTTACAGATTGCCAATCTTCGTGATCGACCGGCGAGATCGAACCCTCTGAATCACAGATGCGGAGAGGGGCCGAAGCTCGCTGGAATCACAAAGAAATATCGGTCCGAGCCTGCTTCTTGCACCAATCGTCTGATCCGACACCGGCATTGCCGCCTCGGAAAAAAGATTTTGTTCGCGCCGCGAAAAAATCTTGACCGGCCTTAAGGCGAGGGGTTGCCTAGGCGGATCATTTGCCGTATCGAAAATCTGTAACGTTTCAGATTCTGGGAGGAGCCGAAATGCGATACAAAATCCTGACTGCCGCCTTTGCCGCGACAGTTGCGCTCAACTTCGCCGGCCCGGCGGCCGCGACCGACCTGGAAGTCACCCATTGGTGGACTTCCGGCGGCGAGGCGGCGGCGGTGGCCGAGCTTGCCAAGGCATTCGACGCGACGGGCAACCACTGGGTCGACGGCGCCATCGCAGGCTCCGGCGGCACGGCACGGCCGATCATGATCAGCCGCATCACCGGCGGCGATCCAATGGGCGCCACCCAGTTCAACCACGGCCGCCAGGCGGAGGAACTGGTGCAGGCCGGGCTGATGCGCGACCTCACCGATATCGCCACCAAGGACAAGTGGACGGAGATCGTGCGGCCGAAGAGCCTGCTCGATAGCTGCACCATCGACGGCAAGATCTATTGCGTGCCGGTCAACATCCATTCCTGGCAATGGCTGTGGCTGTCCAACGAGGCCTTCCAGAAGGCCGGCCTGCCAGTGCCGAAGGACTGGAACGAACTAGTGGCGGATGCGCCGGCGCTCGAAAAGGCGGGCATCATTCCGCTCGCGGTCGGCGGACAGGCCTGGCAAGCCTCGGGCGCCTTCGACGTGCTGATGGCCGCGACCGGGGGCACCGACACGTTCCTCAAGGTCTACAAGGACAAGGATGCCACCTTCGCGGCAGGCCCGGAGATTGCAAAGGTGTTCAAGGCGGCTGACGACGCCCGCAAGATGGCCAAGAACACCAATGTGCAGGACTGGAACCAGGCCACCAATCTGGTCATCACCGGCAAGGCCGCCGGCCAGATCATGGGCGACTGGGCGCAGGGCGAGTTCCAGGTTGCCGGCAAGACGGCCGGCAAGGACTATACCTGCCTGCCCGGCCTCGGCCTGAACGAAGTCATCGCCACCGGCGGCGACGCCTTCTACTTCCCGCTGCTGAAAGATGCCGACAAGTCCAAGGCCCAGGAGGTGCTGGCCGAGACGCTGCTCGATCCGAAGACGCAAGTCGCCTTCAATCTCAAGAAGGGCTCGCTGCCGGTGCGTGGCGACGTCGACCTCAACGCGGCGAACGACTGCATGAAGAAGGGCCTCGCCATCCTCGCCAAGGGCGCCGTCATGCCGTGGACGGACCAACTGCTTTCGCAGGACAGCCAGAAGCAGAAGGAGGACCTGTTCTCCGAGTTTTTCGCCAAGCCGGACATGACAGTCGAAGAAGCGCAGAAGCGCTTCGCCGCCATCATCGCTTCGGCCGATTGATTTACCGGCGCCCAGCCAGCTCCCGGCCCCTGCCTATCGGGGGTTGGGAGCATGATGTCCTCATTGCCCCAGCCCGGCTGTCCAGATGAGCAATAGCGAACGCCCCAACCAGCTTTTCCGTAACCTCAATGCGAAGATCGCATCGATTCCGATGGTGCTCACCGCGCTTGTGGTGTTCGTCGGCGGCACGGCGTGGACGGTTCTCTACTCCTTCACCAATTCGAAGCTGCTGCCACGGCTCAACTTCGTCGGGCTCGACCAGTATCACCGGTTGTGGGCGACGCCGCGCTGGCTGATCTCGATCGAAAACCTTTTGATCTACGGCGTGATCTCGCTGGTGTTCTCACTGGTGATCGGCTTCGTCCTGGCGGCGCTCCTCGACCAGAAGATCCGCTTCGAAGATACGTTCCGCACCATCTTCCTCTATCCGTTCGCGCTGTCCTTCATCGTCACCGGGCTGGTCTGGCAATGGCTGCTCAACCCGGATTTCGGCATCCAGCGCGTCGTGCGCGATCTCGGCTGGACGAGCTTCAGCTTCGACCCGCTCTATAATTCCAGCATCGTCATCTACGGCATTTCCATCGCCGCGCTCTGGCAGGGCACGGGGCTGATCATGTGCCTGATGCTTGCCGGCCTGCGCGGCATCGACGAAGACATATGGAAGGCCGCGCGGGTGGACGGCATCCCGATGTGGAAGACCTACCTGTTCATCGTCATCCCGATGATGCGGCCGGTCTTCATCACCACGCTGGTCATCATCGCCGCCGGCATCGTCAAGGTCTATGATCTCGTCGTGGCGCAGACCAGCGGCGGGCCGGGCATCGCCTCCGAAGTGCCGGCAAAATACGTCTACGACTACATGTTCTTCGCCCAGAATCTCGGCCAGGGTTTCGCCGCCTCGACCATGATGCTGCTCTCGGTGATGATCGTCATCGTGCCATGGGCCTATCTCGAATTCGGAGGCCGCCGGCGTGGTTGATGTCGCTGCCTCCCCGTCCGATGCGGGCGTCCTTCCGCGCGACGACGCCGGGCCCGCCGGAGCGAAGCCGCGGCATGCGCTCTCGCGCCGCAACATCTTCCTCTACGGCACGCTGATCGTCGTGGCGCTCTATTACCTTTTGCCGCTCTACGTGATGATCGTCACGTCGCTGAAGGGCATGCCGGAAATCCGCCTCGGCAACATCTTCTCGCCGCCGGTGGAAATCACCTTCGAACCCTGGGTGAAAGCCTGGGCGACCGCCTGCACCGGCCTCAACTGCGACGGGCTCTCGCGCGGTTTCTGGAATTCGGTGCGCATCACCGTGCCTTCGGTGCTGCTGTCGATCGCGATCGCATCGGTGAACGGCTATGCCTTGGCCAACTGGCGCTTCAAGGGCGCCGACACCTTCTTCATCATCCTGATCGTCGGTGCCTTCATCCCCTACCAGGTGATGATCTACCCGATCGTCATCATCCTGCGCGAGATCGGCATATACGGCACGCTGACCGGCCTTGTGATCGTGCATTCGATCTTCGGCATGCCGATCCTGACGCTCTTGTTCCGCAACTATTTCACGTCGATGCCGGAGGAACTGTTCCGCGCGGCGCGCGTCGACGGCGCCGGTTTCTGGGGCATTTATCTGCGCATCATGCTGCCGATGTCGCTGCCGATCTTCGTCGTCGCCATCATTCTGCAGGTCACCGGCATCTGGAACGACTTCCTGTTCGGCGTCGTCTACACGCGCCCCGACACCTATCCGATGACGGTGCAGCTCAACAACATCGTCAATTCGGTGCAAGGCGTGAAGGAGTACAATGTCAACATGGCGGCCACCATCCTGACCGGCCTTGTGCCGCTCGTCGTCTATTTCATTTCCGGCAAGCTCTTCGTGCGCGGCATCGCTGCCGGCGCGGTGAAAGGATGATGATGGCAGCGGCAATCGCCAATCCCAGCGTTTCGATCCAGGACCTGTCGCTCAATTTCGGTGTGATGTCGGTGCTGAAGACGCTCAATCTCGACGTCGCCGAGGGCGAGTTCATCGTGCTTCTGGGACCGTCCGGCTGCGGCAAATCCACCTTGCTCAACTGCATCGCCGGCCTGCTCGACATTTCGGAAGGCCGTATCTTCATCAAAGGCAAGAACGTCACCTGGGAGGAGCCGAAGGACCGCGGCATCGGCATGGTCTTCCAGTCCTACGCGCTTTATCCGCAGATGACGGTCGAGAAGAACCTTTCCTTCGGCCTGCGCGTTGCCGGCGTGGCCAAGGACGAGATCGCCAAGCGCATCGCGCGCGCCGCCGAGATCCTGCAGATCGAGCCGCTGTTGCAGCGCAAGCCCTCGGCGCTCTCCGGCGGCCAGCGCCAGCGCGTAGCGATCGGGCGGGCACTGGTGCGCGACGTAGACGTCTTCCTGTTCGACGAGCCGCTCTCCAATCTCGATGCCAAGCTGCGGGCCGAACTGCGCGTCGAGATCAAGCTTTTGCACCGCAAGCTCGAAAACACCATGATCTACGTCACCCACGACCAGATCGAGGCGATGACGCTCGCCGACCGCATCGCGGTGATGAAGGGCGGCGTCATCCAGCAGCTCGATGCGCCGCAGACCATCTACAACCGCCCGGTCAACCGCTTCGTCGCCGGTTTCCTCGGCTCGCCGGCGATGAATTTTCTCAAAGGGGAGCTGGAGACGGGCGCCACGCCGACGTTCAAGGGCGATGGCGTTTCCGTGCCGCTCGACCGCTATCAGTTCGAGGGCGATGGTGGCCGCACGGCCAAGTCCTGCGTGTTCGGCATCCGGCCCGAGCACATCGCCTTCGGCGATGCCGCCAAGGCGATGCCGTTTACGGCCGAATCGACGGTCGAGATCGTCGACCCGATGGGGTCCGATACGCTGGTGTGGACGAAGCTCGCCGGCCAGATCATCTCCTTCCGCGTCGAAGCCGACAAGACGCTGCGCAACGGCGAAGCGATCCGCATCGGCTTCGATCCGGCGCGCGCCTCGCTCTTCGACGCTCAAACCGACAGCCGCCTTTAACGCCCAAAACCATCCCCCAAGCAGAACGGACAGGACATGAACTGGTCATTCCAACTCTACAGCGCTCGCAATTTTCAACCATGGAACGGCGTGGTGAAAATGCTCGGCGAGCTCGGCTACAGCCAGGTCGAAGGCTTTGGCGGCGTCTATGACGACCCGAAGGCGTTTCGCGCCGAGCTCGACAAGAACGGGCTTGCGATGCCGACCGGGCATTTCTCGATCGACGCGCTGGAGAACGATTTCGACGGCGTGCGCAAGATCGCCGACGCGCTCGGCATCAAGCTGCTGATCTGCCCCTATCTGATGCCCGATCAGCGCCCGTCCGACGCCGCCGGCTGGCGCGGCTTCGGCGAGCGCCTGGCCAAGGTCGGCGAGACGGCAGAAAAGGCCGGCTACGGCTTTGCCTGGCACAACCACGATTTCGAGTTCAAGGCGCTTGCGGACGGCTCGCTGCCGCAGGATCACATCCTGTCCGCAGCACCCGACATCGGCTGGGAAATGGACGTCGCCTGGGTGGTGCGCGGCGGCGCCGATCCGCTGCCCTGGATCGAGAAGCATGGCAAGCGGATCGTTGCCGTCCACGTCAAGGACATGGCGAAGCCGGGCGAGGGACTGGACGAGGACGGCTGGTCCGATGTCGGTCACGGCACGATCGACTGGGCGGGCCTGTTCAAGACGTTGCGCGCCAAGAGCGCGGCGCAATATTTCGTCATGGAGCAGGACAACCCCAACGACATCGAGCGCTATGCCCGCCGCTCGATCGCGGCAGCCAAGAGCTGGCAGGAGTAATCGAAATGGCAGACAAACTTGGCATCGGCGTCATCGGCTGCGGCAACATCTCGAAGGCGTATTTCTCGCTGGCGCCACTGTTCCGCGGCATCAAGATGCGTGCCTGCGCGGATATCAACATGGAGGCCGCGAAAGCGCGGGCGAAGGAGTTCAAGCTGCGCGCCGAGGGGGTCAACGACCTGCTCAAGGACGACGAGATCGACATCATCGTCAACCTGACGGTTCCGGCCGTGCATTACGAAATCTCCAAAGCGGTGCTCGACGCCGGCAAGCATGTCTATTCGGAAAAGCCGTTCGTGCTGTCGATCGAGGAAGGGCTCGATCTCAAGAAACGGGCCGAGAGGAAGGGCCTGCGCATCGGTTCGGCGCCGGACACGTTCCTCGGCGGCGCGCACCAACTGGTCCGCGATCTCATCGACAGCGGCAAGCTGGGCGCGATCACCAGCGGCACCTGCCATGTGATGGGCCACGGCATGGAGCACTGGCACCCCAATCCGGATTTCTTCTTCCAGCCGGGCGCCGGTCCGGTGCTCGACATCGGGCCATACTATGTCACCAACCTGATCCAGCTGATCGGGCCGGTGAAGCAGGTGGCGGCCTTCGCAACGACGCCGGCTAAGGAGCGGACGATCTCGTCGAAGCCGCGCGCGGGCGAGAAGATCCCGGTCAACACGCCGACCACCATCCATGCGCTGCTGGAATTCGCGAATGGCGCGGTGATCACGCTCAACACCAGCTGGGACGTCTGGAGCCATGGCCACGCGCCGATGGAGCTCTACGGCGAATTGGGCACCGTCTTCGTGCCGGATCCGAATTTCTTCGGCGGCGATGTACGCTTCACCGATTCGGCCAAGCCGGTGAAGAAGCTGCCCAAGTGGAACCATCCGTTCGGCGTGCCGAACGAGATGCACGGCCAAGGCATGATGGCGAATTATCGGACCGCCGGCCTTGCCGACATGGCAATCGCGATTGCCGAAGGGCGGCCGCACCGCTGCTCGATGGAGCTGGCGCTGCACGCCGTCGATGTCATGACCGGCATCCTGCGCTCCGGCGAAAGCGGCAAATATGTCGCCATGCAGACGACCTGCGAGCGGCCGGCCGCGCTCGGCGTCAAGGACGCGAAGGCGTTGCTGGCGAAGAAAAAGTAAAGCATGTCTCCCGAAAGTGGGAACCGGTTTCGGGGCAAAGACATGCGCAAATCAAAGCCTAAAGCGCAGGGAGCGATCTGAAAGATCGCGACGCGCTTTAGGTGGCAACCCCCTCTCCCCGTTCCGGCGGGGAGAGGGTAAGGGTTAGGGGCAAGCATCGATTCAATTCAGGCTGGCGGTGGTCGCCGCGCCGTTTCGATCCCGAGGATTCCCATGCCCTATGTCGCCGCCGAAAACCGCTACGAGAAGATGATCTATAACCGCTGCGGACGGTCCGGCCTGAAGCTGCCGGCGATCTCGCTCGGGCTGTGGCACAATTTCGGCAACGATACGCCGCACAGGACCAAGCAGGCGATCGTGCGCAAGGCCTTCGACCTCGGCATCACGCATTTCGATCTCGCCAACAATTACGGCCCGCCGCCCGGCTCGGCGGAAACCGCGTTCGGCGAGATTCTGCGCACCGATTTCGCCGCCTATCGCGACGAGATGATCATCTCGACCAAGGCCGGCTACGAGATGTGGGCCGGTCCGTACGGCGAATGGGGCAGCCGCAAATATGTGCTGGCCAGCCTCGACCAAAGCCTCAAGCGCATGGGGCTCGACTATGTCGACATCTTCTATTCGCACCGTTTCGATCCCGAGACGCCGCTCGAAGAAACGATGGGCGCGCTCGACCACGCGGTGCGCTCGGGCAAGGCGCTCTATGCCGGCATCTCGTCCTACAATTCGCAGCGCACGCGGGAAGCAGCCGACATTTTGCGCCAGCTCGGCACCCCTTGCCTCATCCACCAGCCGAGCTATTCGATGCTCAACCGCTGGGTCGAGGAGGACGGGTTGCTCGACACGCTGGAGGGGCTCGGCATCGGCTCGATCGTGTTCTCGCCGCTGGCGCAGGGCATGCTGACCGACAAATATCTCGGCGGCATTCCCGACGGCAGCCGCGCATCCCAGGGCAAATCTTTGCGACCGGCCTTCATCAACGACAAGTCGATTGCCAACATCAAGGCGCTCAACGCCATTGCCGGCCGCCGCGGCCAGACCTTGGCGCAGATGGCGCTGGCCTGGGTTCTGCGCAAAGGCCGCGTGACCACGGCGCTGATCGGGGCCAGCCGGCCGGAACAGGTCGAGGATTGCGTCGGCGCGCTCAAGACGCTCGAGTTCTCCGACGCCGAGCTCGCCGAGATCGACAGCCACGCCCGTGAGTCCGACATCAATCTCTGGGCGGCTTCGGCCGAACGCAAGGGGCCGCCACGCAAGTAGCGATTAGAGCAATTCCAGGAAAAGTGTGAGCGGTTTTCCGCCCGGAATTGCATCAAAACAAGGAGATAGGGCATTTCGCCGTTTCCGTGAAACGGTGAAATGCTCTAGCTGGCGAACCATCCCTTCCGGCGCGCGCCGGAAGGGATGCGCTGCGGAAACAGTGGCAAAATCGCTCGTTCGTCGTTATCTCAGGGGAATTGAAGTCGTTCGCATGCGAGATCTGCCGCGAGCGTCGATTGGGCGAACAAGATGACGGCAAGAGATGCGCTGACCAAGAACCAGCTCTGCGTGCTCGAGAAGCTCGAGGCGTCCAGCGGGCCGCTCAGCGCCTATACTTTGCTCGACCAGCTGCGCGAGCGCGGTTTCCGCGCGCCGCTGCAGGTCTACCGGGCGCTCGATACGCTGGTGAAGTCCGGCTTCGTGCATCGGCTCGAGAGCCTAAACTCTTTCGTCGCCTGCGCCGAGCCGCACGACCACAGCCATTCGATGACGGCGTTCGCCATTTGCGACAATTGCGGCCAGGTGACCGAGATGTCCGACCACGATGTCGGCCACCGGCTGGACGAATGGGTGCGCTCGACGGGATTTGCGGCCAAGAAGGCGGTGATCGAGTTTCGCGGTGTATGCGCCAAGTGTAGGGCGGAGGCGGCGTAAGCCATCACTTCGTCATACTAGGGCG
>NZ_VFWS01000500.1:0-1207 GCF_006443065.1 Mesorhizobium sp. B1-1-5
TTTTCGCGCACGGCCTTCCCCTTGCCGCGCGCCATCAGCCCGATCTCGATGTTCTCCGCCACCGTCATTTCGGCGAACAGCCGCCTGCCTTGCGGCACATAGGCAATGCCGGCTTTGGGCACCTCGTGGGCGGCCAGGCCGGTCAATTCCTGGCCTGCGAGGCTGATCGAACCGGCACTCGCCCGGACCAGTCCCATGATGGCTTTCAGCGTCGTCGTCTTGCCGGCGCCGTTGCGGCCGAACAGGCACAGCACCTCGCCCTTGTTCAGCACCAGGTCGAGCCCATAGAGCACCTGGATCTCGCCATAGAAGCAGTCCAGTCCCGCGATCCGCAACGCTTGCGTCTTGCTCGTCTCGGTCATGGGGCGGTCCCCAGATAGGCTTCCTGCACCGCCGCATTTTCGCGGATCGCCTCCGGCGTGCCCTCTGCCAGGATCTTGCCGGCGTTGAAAACGGTGATGCGGTCGGCAAGCTGCATGACGACAGGCATGTTGTGCTCGATCAGGAGCACGGTGGCGTCGCTGGCGATCTCGCGCACCAGCGCGATGAAATTGTCGATCTCGCTGTCGGCGAGCCCCTGCGTCGGCTCGTCGAGGATCAGCAGGCGCGGCTTCAGCGCCAGGCCCATCGCCACCTCCAGCAGGCGCTGGTGGCCATAGGACAATTGACCGGCCGGCATATGGGCGCGGTCGGCCAGCCCGGTGCGTGCGAGCGCCGACATGACAGCGGCCTGTATCGCGCTCTTGGAATGGCCATGCCGTAGCGTCAGTTGCACGGGCAGCGCGACGTTGGCGTAAACGGACAGGTTGGCATAGATGCTGGTGATCTGGAACGTGTAGGCGATGCCCTGGCGGACCCTGACATAGGCCGGCAGGCCGGTGATGTCGGAGCCGTCGAAAACGATCGATCCGGACGAGGGCGGGATACGGCCGCTGATCAGGCTGACGAAAGTGGTCTTCCCGGCACCGTTGGGGCCGATGACGGCGCGGATTTCGCCCGGCACCAAGGTGAAATCGACGCTGTCGACGGCGCGCAGGCCGCCGAAATTGCGCGACAGGCCTTTGGTGGTCAGAAGCGGCGTCATGGCAGCCATCCGAGCCAGCGCTGCCGGATGCTGCCCAGAATGCCTTTCGGGAAGAACAGCACCAGCAGGATCAACGCGACGCCGACTATCAACAGGTAGGCGGAGGTGAAGCCGCTGGTGACG
>NZ_VFWS01000501.1:0-1204 GCF_006443065.1 Mesorhizobium sp. B1-1-5
GATTTGCCGTGGTCGGCGCCGTGGTCGGCGAATATCTCGGTGCGGCCGGGGGACTAGGCTATCTGATACAGCAGGCCGAAGGCGTTTTCGACGTAGCGGGCGTCTTTGCCGGAATGTTCGTCCTCGCCGCTTTTGTGCTCTTGATCGACTGGATCGTCACGCTGGTCGAAAAGCGGCTGCTTGTCTGGCGGCCTGAATTCTCGAAACCAGGCCGATAGGGCCCAATCCCGCTCAAGGAGGAGATCATGAGGATCATTTCGAAACTGGCGGCCGCCGCCGTCGTATTGCTCGCGGTGGCCACAGACGCGGGGGCCGCCGAAAAGGTCACCATTTCGATCGGCGGAGCGTCATGCCTCTGCTATATGCCGACCGTGCTCGCCAAACAGATCGGCGCTTACGAAAAAGCCGGCATCGATGCAGACCTCGTCGATTTCAAGGGCGGTTCTCAATCGCTGACCGCAGTATTGGGTGGCAGCGCGGATGTGGTGTCCGGCTATTTCGATCACACGGTGAAATTGGCCGCCAAGAACCAGCGCCTGCAATCCTTCGTCGTTTACGACCAGTTCCCGGGACTGGTGCTGGCGGTGGCGCCGGGCCAGACCGGCAAGATCAAGTCAGTGAAGGACCTTGCTGGCAAAAAGGTCGGCGTGACCGCTCCCGGTTCCTCGACCGACTTCTTCCTGAAGTTCCTTCTGCAGAAGAACGGCATCGACCCGACATCCGCCGCCGTGATCGGCGTTGGGCTGGGCGCTACCGCTGTCGCCGCCATGGAGCAAGGGCAGATCGACGCCGTGGTGACGCTCGATCCGGCCGTCACCGTGCTTCAGGCCAGGCATAAGGACCTGACCATCCTGGCGGACACGCGCACCCAGAAAGATACCGAGGCGGTATTCGGAGGCGACTATCCCGGCGGAGCGCTTTACACCCGGCCGGAATGGATGGCCGCGCATCCCCAAGCAACGCAGGGATTGACCAATGCCATGCTTGCCACGCTGGATTACATTCACTCCCACAGCGCCGAAGAGATCATGGCCCAGATTCCCGACAATCTGATCGGCAGCGACAAGGACGCCTATCTGGCCGCGTTGAAAAATGCGATCCCCATGTATTCGACCACCGGGCTCATGGATCCAAAAGGCGCGCAGGCCGTGCTCGACGTTTTCTCTCTCGGTTCGCCTGATGTGGCCAACGCCAAGATCGATAT
>NZ_VFWS01000502.1:0-1200 GCF_006443065.1 Mesorhizobium sp. B1-1-5
ATTCCGCCTCTTGGCGCCGGACGAGCCGATGCAGCCCGTCCTCGACAGGCTCGCCGAGTTCAAGCGCAAATGGCTCGCCGCGCGCGGACACGAATCCAACCTGTTCGATGAGGGGTCGCCGGCCCTGGCCGCGCTGGTCGCGGTGCTGGCCAGGGAAGGGCTCCTGCATGTCTTCGTGCTGGAATGCGCCGGGATGGTGGTGGCGGTCTCGATCAATTTCGTCCAGCGCAACACGATGATGGCCTTCGTCACGACCTACGATCCGGATGTCGAACGGGCGTCTCCCGGCATGGTGCTGATGATGGACTACATCCAGTGGTCGATCGACAGGGGACTGACGATGGTCGACTTCCTGTGCGGCGGCGAGGATTTCAAGCGGCGCTTCGCGACCCAGTCGGTGACGCTGGATTCGGTGCTGGGAACAAGGACGTTGCGCGGAACACTCGCCGCGCTGGCGGACCGGACCCTGCATGCCGGCAGGGAACTGCACCAGCGGTTGCGGCCTGATCCTCGGCAAAAGCCGGCACCGGTGGAATAGGCCCGATTCACCGGCGACGTGCGAACCTATCGGTCGATCATCACCATGGTGCGGTCGCCGTAGCGCGGGCCGGAGACCTTCCCCGGGGCCAGCGCGTCGTCGAGCGCCGCCATCTCGGCGGCCTCCAGTTTCAGCGACGCCGCGGCGACATTTTCTTCCAGATATTTGGTCCGCTTGGTGCCGGGGATCGGCACGATGTCGACACCGAAGACATTGCCCTTCTCCAAGAGCCAGGCCAGCGCGATCTGCCCTGGCTTGACGCCTTTGGCGGCGGCGATGTCGCGGACCTTCGCGGCGGCCTCGACATTGGCGTCGTAGTTCGCGCCCTGGTAGCGCGGGTCGCCGCGGCGGTAATCGCCTTCCGGATAGTCCTCGGCGCGCTTGGCGCCGCCGGTCAGGAAGCCGCGGCCGAGCGGTGAGAACGGCACCAGGCCGATGCCGGTTTGCCGCAGCAGGGGAATGATTTCCGGCTCGAGATTGCGCTCCCACAGCGAGTACTCGCTCTGCAGCGCCGAGACCGGAAACACGGCGTGCGCCCGCTGGATGTTCGCGGCTCCCGCCTCCGACAGGCCGAAGAAGCGGACCTTGCCCTGTTTGACCAGCTCGCCGACCGTGCCGGCGACATCCTCGGCCGGCACGGCTGGATCGACACGGTGCTGGTA
>NZ_VFWS01000503.1:0-1200 GCF_006443065.1 Mesorhizobium sp. B1-1-5
CCAGTGGATATTGTAGCCGCCCTGTTCCGTACCGTTCTGCGTCATGCCGTGCCTGCGTGTGCCAGGGATTGTTGTGGATACCATTTTGGGATACCAAGTCTGTATCCGTCATGGACCCACAGCCCGACCGCTGTCAATGCGGGCACGTGAAAAGGCAACAACGATGTCGCAGATGCACAACGTCGAACGGCAGCTCCGCGAGATGATCCTTGGACTTGAGATCGGCCCGGGTGAGAAACTCACCGAGCGCTGGATCGAAAGCCGCTTCGGCGCCTCGCGCACGCCGGTCAGGGCTGCGCTGCTGCGGCTCGAAACCGAAGGGCTGGTCGGCAGGGACGGGCGCGGCTGGACGGTCTCGCCCATCAACCTGGCCGAACTCGAGCAGATCGCGGTCTACCGCGAAGCGGTCGAGGTCGCGGCCTTGCGGCTGACATGCGGGCTTGCCGACAGAAGTGCCGTCGATGTCATCGAGGCTATGCTCGTCTCCTGCGACGACGACACTCCGCGCGAGGAATGGCATCGCGTCGGCATGGATTTCCACATCGAGCTGGCGCGACTGTCCGGCAATGAATTCCTGTTTCGGGCCGTCCGCGACGCGATGACCAGGCTTTCGCGCGCCCGTTGGCTGGAGGTACGCGATGGAGCGGCCCTTGGCCGCGCCTGGGCCGAACATCACGCCGTCCTGGCCGCCGTGCGGAGCGGCGATGCACAGGAAGCCGCGCGCTTGCTCTCGGAGCATATCGTGGGCAGTCGCGACCGTCTGTTGACGTCGCTGGCCAATGATCGCCGCGGCCTTCGCGCCAGGGGATTTGCCGTCGTGGCGGCATAATGCGGCCTGCAGGGCAGGCCACTCGCCGCCGAAAAAAGGACCACCGGCCCCGAGCCCCACTTTCGGCCTCGCTTCGCGGACGCCGATGGCGTAGGACCGGGCGATGGAAAACAACCGATTTGAAGTACCCGTGACCGTCAAATCAGTCACGGCGGGAAGTACACAGCTCTTACGCTCGGCCCGCGAGGCTTCCGACTATCTCATGAACAGCTGGCCCGGCAAGCGCACTCCCAAGCATCGCGCGGCGCTGCAGGCCTGCCACGATGCGCTGGCCGGCGACAAGCCGGCCATGAACGCAAGGCGCGCCGTTATCGCGGCGGCGCGTGAAGCGGACGTCGTCGTCAGCGACAAGGCGCCGGCCGGATCCAGGC
>NZ_VFWS01000504.1:0-1200 GCF_006443065.1 Mesorhizobium sp. B1-1-5
AAGGCGGCACGGCGGTGCTGTCCTAGACGCCGGAGATCTACGGCGCCGAACATCTGCTCACCATGCGTGCGGAAAACCGCGCGGTCGGCGAGAAGCTGATCGAGCGTATCCGCTGGTGGGAGGACTACACAGCCAAGCACGACATGGAGATGAACAACAACCCGTCTCCCGGCAACAAGCTCGGCGGGTTGACGACGATCCTGGAGAAGTCGCTCGGCGCGTCCGCCAAGGGCGGGACGACCAATCTGCGCGCGGTGCTGGAATATGCCGAACCGATCAACGAACGCGGCCTCGTCTTCATGGACACGCCCGGCTACGATCCGGTTTCGGCAACCGGCCAGGTCGCCGGCGGCGCGAACATATTGTGCTTCACCACCGGGCGCGGTTCGGCCTTCGGCTGCAAGCCGACACCCTCGATCAAGCTTGCCTCCAATTCCTTCATTTTCGAGCAGATGCGCGAGGACATGGACATCAATTGCGGAGACATCCTCGACGGCGTCACGCTGGACGACAAAGGCCAGGAGATCTTCGCAGAGATCCTGCGCGTGGCATCGGGCGCGCGTACCAAATCGGAATTGCTGGGCTACGGCGACAATGAGTTCGTGCCCTGGAACCTCGGCGCTACCATGTAGCGACATCGCCCGCCCGCAACGGGCAACCTCAATTCACTCAACCAGAAAGAACGCTCGGCATGAACAGGATCGATCTTGACGGCCAACACGCCGTGGTCACCGGAGGCGCGCAAGGCCTCGGCTTCGCGATGGCCAAACGTTTCGTCGCCTCCGGCGCGACGGTCACCTTATGGGACGTCGACGAGGCGCGCCTCGAAGCGGCCAAGCGCGACCTTGGCAAGGCCGCCACGACCCTGGTCGTCGACATTGCGGATTGGGAGACGGTGGACGCCGCGCGGGCAAAAACCGAGGAGAGCGCCGGCAAAATCTCCATCCTGGTCAATTCTGCCGGCATTGCCGGTCCCGCCGCCCCGCTCGACAGCTACGACATAGAGACGTGGAAGAAGATCATCGACATCAACGTCAACGGCACCTTCTACGCCAACCGCGCCGTGGTGCCCGGGATGAAGGCGCGCAATTACGGGCGGATCGTCAACATCGCTTCCGTCGCTGGCAAGGAAGGCAATCCCAACGCTTCCGCCTACAGCACATCCAAGGCCGCGGTGATCGGCCTGACCAAATCGCTCGG
>NZ_VFWS01000505.1:0-1199 GCF_006443065.1 Mesorhizobium sp. B1-1-5
GCCTGAACCAGTGCCTTGGCCGTGTTGCTGCTCCAGGCCACTTCCGCCGCTTGCCTGATAACCGGGTTTCCGATCTTGGCGATCAGATCGGACCCGTTCTGCCGGATCGCCTCGAAAGCTCCGATGTCGTTCGGGTCGCCTTTTGCGATGGAGCTGGTGGACATGGTGTCGACCTTCGCCCACTCCGCCAGCTCATACTCATCGCGCTGCTCCTGCTGCCGCTGCGCCATGCGCGGCGAGCCGGCCGCGCGCATCGGCTCCTTCTGCCTAGCGAAATCGGCGCGCCGGCTCTCGGGTATTTCAGGCAGGGCCTCGTCGAACAGCCTGTCGAACAGGCCGGGCTTGACCACCTGCCCGCTGCGCGGATCGACCTCGCCATACATCGCATCGTGCAGGCCGCTGCCGTCGGCCGGCGCGTTCGCCGCCACGTCGTCTTCCGCCTGCGCGATGCGGTCGGCGAACCGGCGGCGCGCGAGCTCCGCGTCGAACGCTTCCTGCCGCTCCTTCATCTGCCGGTAGCGCTCGGCGACGGCCGAGAGCTCGTCGCCAAGATCCTGCATCGCCCTGCCGGCCGGCGACCTCTCGGGATAGGAAACGCCATTGCCGGCCTCGAGCCGGCGCTGGGCAAGCTGGAGTGGAATCGTCGCCATCAGTAGAGCCCTCCCGTGAAGGCGCCGCCCGGCGCCGGCGGGAAGGCGCCCTTGCCGAAGGTCACGGCCTTGGTCGGGTCGTAGAGGCGCGAGAGACCCGAGACGAGGCTGCCGCCGGCCTTGAAGATCGACGCCGCCGCGGCCTGCCTGCCGGAGTAGCGCGCGAGCGCCGCTTGGCTGTCGAGAGTGTTGCGGCGCAGCGCCGAGCCGTACTGGATCGCCTTCAGGTCGAGCTGGCCTTGCCTGGCATTGGCCGCCAGCACCTCGGCCGGCGAGCCCGATAGGCCGACGCCGGAGGCGCCCGCCCGGGCCCGCGCCTGCGAAAGCAGCAGATCCTGCCTGTGGCGCTCCTGGCTCTGTTCGAAGGCGGCACTTTGCGCATCGGCCTGCGCCTGCTGCCCGTAGGCCTTGGCCTGGTAACCGGCCGCCTGGTTTTGCTGCCGGCCTTCGATCAATGCGCCACCCACCGAGATGGCCGTGCCGAGAAGGGCTAATGTGCACATGGTCAGCCTCTCTGGGATGCGCCAAGGGGGCTTTTCCTGGCCGGGC
>NZ_VFWS01000506.1:0-1197 GCF_006443065.1 Mesorhizobium sp. B1-1-5
GGGGTAGAGAGGGGTGGCGATTGTTTTAAACGCTGCACCGCTCTGGCATCTGACACGTGATGCCCGCCGGTCGCCGAGCGGCAGCCGGCGGGCAATCCAACGTCATTTGGCGCTGTAGTCCTTGCCGTACCATTTCGTGGTCAGCGCGGCGAGCGTGCCGTCCTTTTTCAGCTCGGCGATGATGCCCGAAACCTTTGCGGTCCACTCGGGATCGTTCTTCTCGGCGATGACCACGAGCGGTTCCCGGAAGGCATATTCCCCTTCGAGGATCTTCACGGGATAGCCGTTCTTGATGGCGTTCTGCGCCGTCTGCTCCGGCGCGATCACGGCATTCAGGCGGACGCCGTCGCCAAGCCGCAGGTCATCGAAGGGAAGCATGGAATCGGCGAAGGTGCGGATCTCGCCGGGCTCCAGCTTGTATTCGACGGGAGGCAGGCCGGGCGCGTCGATCTCAAGCTTGCGGCGGATGAAATCCTCCGAGGTGGTGGCCGTCTCGACGCCGATCACCTTGCCGTTGAGATCGGCGACCGACTTCGCGGTGCTGTCCTTGTGCACGACGTAGACATAGGGGCTGTAGTAATAGATGCCGACAAAATCGATCACCTTGGAACGGGCCTTGGTCGGCGTGACCGAGCCGACGCCGAGGTCGTAGCGCCCTTGCCAGCGGCCGCCGGTCAGGGTCGCCCAGTCGGGCGTCTCGAACGAGACCTCGACCCCCAGCCGTTTGCCGATCTCGCGCGAGACATCGATGTCGAAGCCGGCGAGCTCGTTGCTGTCATTGAGAAAGCTTTGCGGCGGCCAGGCGGCGTTGGTGGCGACGACCATCGCCTTCTTCGACGTGACGCGATCCAAAGTTTCTCCGGCCATGGCCGCCGTCGTGATCGCGAATGTCGCGACGGCAAGAATGGCGAAATCGAGCAGTTTTTTCAAAGTTATCCTCCCTTATGGATGCAGCTGAAATGACGGTACCTGCGTCGGGCACCAGTGCTTGTTTCGATCGGCCTCGTCCGCGACGGCTCCGCGGCGTACCGTGGCGTTCGGCTTGCGGATGCAAGTCCAACGCGGCTCGGTGTCGATTTGCGTCCATCGCAGCCGAAGCTGTTCCCCCTCATGGACTGGCGTTTGTGACAGTTGACACTCAGGTCGCGAAAAGCAGGGTTCCACCCGGCGAAATGCCGGATAATGGCAGCCATGCAG
>NZ_VFWS01000507.1:0-1197 GCF_006443065.1 Mesorhizobium sp. B1-1-5
CCGACCGCGTCGATAGCTCTTCAAGGCCAGCCAATAACAATTGGGATGTCGACGCCCCAGTGAGTTCAGGCGCGTCCGACGCCGCACGCCAGCGCTACATGCCAAAATATTTCGACTGGGTGAACAAGGTCACGCCGGCCTACGGCATGGACGCCGGGCCGAATACAAGCTGCAGCACGACGGCAATTACGCCACTAACCGATGTTTCCACGACAGCCGGCGCAACTTTGATTAAAAACGCCATCGATGCCATGGCCGACGACGGCGCCACCAACGTTCCGGAAGGCATGGCCTGGTGCTGGCGGACCCTTTCCAGCACGGCACCCTTCACCGAGGGCCGGCCCGAAACGGAAAGAGGCAACGACAAGGTACTGATCGTGCTGACCGACGGCGCCAACACCTACTACACGCCGACCTCGGTGACGGCGCAGACCTACTCTGGAACCAATTGGAGTTCTGGCGGTAACGACCTGGCTGGCAGCAAGGCGATCTATTCGGCTCTCGGTTACGTCGTCCCCTACAGCAACGGCTACAGCTACGGCCGCATGTTCCTCGGAACGGATGTCACCAAGGACGATTACAGCAACGCCAACTACACCAAAGCGATGAACGAGCATTTCACTGCGCTGTGTAACAACGCCAAGGCCGCCGGGATCATGGTCATGACCATCGCGCTTGATCTGGACGCCACCAAGACAGCGGAGAAAACGCAGATGGATGCGCTGAAGGCCTGTTCTTCGGATTCCCGCTTCAGCAAGGACAAGACCGATCCGAGCAAGCCGATGAAGCTGTTCTGGAATTCGACGGGCGCAACGCTGTCCGACGATTTCAAGGCGATCGGCAACGAGCTGTCCAACCTGCGCATCGTCAGCTGATCCGACGAATTCCACGTCGACGCCCTGCATCCGGCGGGGTGTCGTTTTTTGGAGGCACCGGGGGGCCGCTCCAGATTGGTTAGTGCTTGGTGAAGCGCGAACCAAGCAATCGAGCGGTTTCCCAAACCCGTCCTTCAGCGTTTTGTGGAAAGCTGGCGTCGAACGAGAATCCGCCGGCGGGGGCCGCTGCAAGACATGCGTGAAATCTGGCGTCAATTCCGCCGCGACAGGCGCGGCAACTATGCTCTCGTGACGGCCTTCGCGATGGTCCCGCTGATGGGCGGGCTGGCGCTCGCGGTCGACTTCACGGAAATGCGGCGCG
>NZ_VFWS01000508.1:0-1196 GCF_006443065.1 Mesorhizobium sp. B1-1-5
GTCTGGCTCCTGCTCGGCCTGCACACGACACACCTCCTCACCGATGTCGGGGACACGATCGTGCTCGCGGTTCTCATGTTCACCAAGAAAGGCAACACCGGACGCCACTTCAGCGACGTGTCGGACAATGCCTTCTACTGGGACTTCGTGGTCGTCTCATGGGTCGTGCTCTATCTCGTAATTTACTGGGTTCCGAGGATGTAACATGCAGGCGATCCGCACGGGCGTTTCCTGGGCAGGCATGGCCACCGGACCAACGGCGTGGGCGATATCGCTGCAGCTCGACTATTCAATCGCATATTGGCAATGCGACGCCGGGTTTCGGCCCACTGTTCTGTTCTCGCTGACAGGCGCCGCCGTCGCGGCGCTGGGCGTCCTGTCGTCATGGCGCGCCGTTCATGATCCAGGGCACGGCACGAGCCCGCCCCTGAAGGCGCGCACGCGCGCGTTTCTGGCCAGGACTTCGGTAGGCATCGGGGCCCTGTTCACGCTCGTCATGCTGGCGCAAATGGCGGCCGGATTGATCTTCAGCGGATGCGAACTGTGACTGTGCAGCGGAGCCGACGAGCGGTCATCCGCCATGGGCAGCGTTTGCGGTGGCCTGCTGCGAGCGTTCCGTTCCTCGCCGTTCTCCTACGTGTAGTCGCGGCCGTCATGGCGTCGCTGGCGCCTGGCACGCCGCTGCGGGCGAACGAGATCCAGAAAGGCGAATATCTTGCCCGAGCCGCCGATTGCGTCGGCTGCCACACGTCCAATCCGAGCCGGCCTTTCGCCGGAGGCTATCGGGTGCCGACGCCGTTCGGCGATGTCTATTCCACCAACATCACACCGGACCTCGACACAGGCATCGGGCGCTATTCCGCCGACGAATTCGTGCGAGCCGTGCAGAAAGGCGTCAGACGCGACGGGGCCGATCTCTATCCCGCCATGCCATATGACAGCTTCGTCGGGATGAACCGCGAGGATGTGCTCGCGATCCGAGCCTACCTGCTCACGACCGCGCCGATTTCTCAGCCGCCGCCGCCAAACATACTGCCCTTTCCATTTAACCAGCGCTGGACGCTCTGGTTGTGGAAACTTGCCAACCTCCACGCCGGCGGCTTCGGACCAAATCCAAGCCGAACCGGCGCATGGAACAGGGGCGCCTACCTGGTGGAGGTGCTTGGACACTGCGGCGCCTGCCCCACTCCAAGGAA
>NZ_VFWS01000509.1:0-1195 GCF_006443065.1 Mesorhizobium sp. B1-1-5
GACCGCGGCCGACCAGCCGCAGCTTGTTCTCGACCGAACATCCGTGCCGAACGGTACGCCGATTAGCGGTACATTGGTAACGCGCAGAGGACTCATCTCCAGCGTTCTGCTGATCGACCACAAAGGCATGGTGTTCAATCTCGACGACCGCATCGTCACCGGGTCGGACAAGGCGACCTTCAGGATCCCGATTGGTCTCGGCGCGGCCGATAAGGCTGCTGGAAAGTCCGTGCCGCAGATAATACTGGTGATCACGGGCCCTCGCGACATTCAGTCGGCTGCCTTCTCCGATCCCACGCCGGCTTCGGCGCTGTTGCCCAAAATCATCGAGGAAGTCGAGACCGACGGATCTCGGTTCTCAGCCACTGCCAAGTATTTCCGGCTCGGCGGATAGCGTGGGCCTAGCATGGAACGCCACCGCTGGTGTTTGACCGCTTGGTCTGCCCTGCCCGAAAAGCAGCAGGTCCGGTTCCAGCCCTATCTGCCCCGAGGGCGCGCATGAAACTCGCGATTATTTTGGGCGCTCCCCTCGCCCTGCTGTTGTCCAGCCAAGCGCGAGCCGAGTTCACGGTCTGCAATCAGACACTCGATGTCGTCAATCTCGCCGTCGGCCAGAAGGTCGACAATGCGGACCAGACCGATGGATGGTGGACCATCGGCGCAAACCAATGCGTGAACGTTATCCGGGAGGAACTGACCAACCGCTACGTCTACATCTATGCAACTGACGTGTTTGGTCATGCCATCCTCGCCGGATTGACCGAAATGTGCATCGAACGGCGACGTTTCTCGATCCGCGGCAGTGACGAATGCTGGCAGCGCGGCCACATCACCGCCCGGTTTCTGGAAGTCGACACCCTCGAACAGGTGCGGTGGACCTTCTTCCTGACCGCAAGCAATCCGTGACACACCATATCGACACGAGCTTCAGACAGAAGAAGCAGGCGCGCGCCGCCCTTCGCAGGCGCACGCTATGGCGTAGATTGATGGTGGGTTTGACCTCGGCTGTGCTGCTTTGCGTGGCCGCCGGTTTTTACCTGACCGCGGACTATTGGTCATTCGGCGACGAAGACGAGGAGTTGCATGCGGTCGAGGGGGCGGACGATGTGCCGGCCGACGCATCCGTCTACGTGCCAGCGCTGATCGATCTGGCGGGGGACCCGATGTGGATCACCCTTGCGCCTGATGCCGGCGC
>NZ_VFWS01000051.1:0-35159 GCF_006443065.1 Mesorhizobium sp. B1-1-5
AAGCATGACAACGGCAAGGCTGGCGGGACAGCGCCCCCCTCTGTCCTGCCGGACATCTCCCCAACGAGGGGGGAGATTGGATGTCGCGCCGGTTTTCGCCAATCGCCCACATTGCAGGAAAAGCGGTGCCGACGAAGCTGCTGATCTCCCCCCTTGTGGGGGAGATGTCCGGCAGGACAGAGGGGGGCGCTGTCCCGCCAGCCTTGCCGTTGTCATGCTTAGTCGCTCAATCGTCAACAGCCGGCGTCAGTTCCAGTTCGGCGGGCGAAAGCCCTTGCCGCAACTGGCTCAGCCGGAACTCGTCGACCCAGTAGGCCTCGCCGTCGACCAGCACGCGGGCGCTGTAGGAGCCGCCGGAAAAGCGCTGCGCGGTCACATAGACCTTGTGGCGCTCAAGCGCGGTCTTCACCGCGGCGCGGCGGGACTTTTCTCTGGCGACGGGACTGGCCATGGCCTCACTCGAGCACGCTGCCGCTCCGATAGCGGCTGCCCATAAGGATGGCGGAGAGCGGGATGTGAGTCAATTTGCCGGGTGAAGGCGGCCCATTCACCGCCCCGCACGCAGCCGCCGCCAGCGCTGCATCGCCTCCTGCGCGACCTTGAACAGGCGTGGATTGGCGCGCACGAAAGCCACGCCTCGGCCACGGTATTTGATGGCCTCGCTCGCCGCCATGCCCTTCGGCGTGATGCCGTAGCAAAGTTCGGACAGAACCGACTTCACCGCGCCCATATGTTCCTTGTAGCTCTGGTTGCCGACCGACAGGTCGAAATAGTCGAACCCTTGCCCGCGCCCCCATCTGATCAGCTCGCCCATGATGCAAAGTCCCGGCGAGACATTGGGAACCGCACCCTGGTCGATCGCGACCAGCAGCGCGTGCAGGGTGCCCAGATGAACCGCCAGATATTGGACCGCGACCATCGCGTCGCCAGCGCGCAGGCCGAAGATCCGCACCGAACCGTCGGTCAGGCCGCGATGCGCGGTCTTGCGGTAGAAATCGACGACCGGCGGCTGCGCCAGCAGATCGAAGCGGCCGAGCTCGCGAAAACGGCTGAGCCGCATCTCGACCAGCTTGTCGAAGGTGGAATCCACCAGGGCTGGCGTGTCGGCCTCGACCAGGGCCAGGCCGCCATTGCGATCGAGCCGGCGCAGGTCCTTGTTGAGCGCCTTGACGAAGGACGGGCGACAGATGCGCTTGACGACGGTTTCGGCGTCGCCATCCATGGCGATGCCGTAGTGGCAATGTATGGAATCGCGCGCCGGAGAAAGCAGCGCCAGGGGATTGGCGATGCCGCCGATCTGTTTCGGGATACCGACGATATGGATGCGGTCGGCCGGCGGCAGCACGGAAAGCACCGCCGCCCATGCGGCCTCGGCGGATTGCCTGGTCCAGGGCGTCGCGTCGGCGAGCAACGGCGCGGAATAATCGCACACCCCGCAGCTCAGCCACTCGATCACCCAATGGTGGAATGCGCGGCGCCGCATCAACGGCACCAGCATTCTCAGCTCGCCCGTGGCGGCGTCCCTCACCTCGACTATGGCGAGATCGGCTTTTGGCGGCACAAGCCCTTCGACGATCCCTTCGGCCCAGGCGAAATGCTGGTGGCCGGTGCACACGCCCTCTGTCTCGAGACGCAGCCAGAGCGGTTTGACCGCTTCGAGGCTGGTGTGCAGCTGCGCCACATAAGCGCCGCCAGCGGCGTGCACCGCGGCCTCGTCGCCGGCCAAGCCGGTCGTCATCGCGGCCATCGGCATTGCCTGGCTTGTCACATCATTCTCCTATCGTCTCTGGACTGCCAGCGTGGCCGCACGGCGCCAGGCGCCGAACACGCTGGGGCGCTGCTCGTTCGGGTGCTTGGAGTTCCACATACGGTGAGCAGCGAAATACCATGAGGCCACAAGCACGAAGGTCTCGGAGACCGCGGCTCCGGCCAGCGACCATGTCGACGGGGCGACGGCCAACAGAATCCCGATCGCCGCCAGCCCGACAATCGCGCCGGCCATGGTGATGAAGGCGACGATGCGGAAATCGCCAAGGATCTCGAGCACCACGCGCGGCATGACATAGGCCATGATCGGCACGAAGTTGGCGATGGCGAAAAGCCCGATCAACCCGACCGAGGCATGCTGCAGCGCCTGGGATTTGATCATCGGCAAGATGAACAGGATGCCGCAACCATAGGCCAGGCTGCCGAGCCCCATGACGAGCGCCCAGATCTTGGCCTGCGTCCACACGCGGTCGAACTCCTTGTTGCGCGCCAGCTTTGCGAGTTCCGGCTGGGTCATGTTCGAGAAGGCAAGGCTGGAGATGCGCAGCGGCGCAAACAGCACCAGCACCGCCGCCAGCGGCGCATAGGCCGCGGGTCCGGCGATGCCGGCGACCAGCAGGGCCAGGCATTGCCCCTGGATGTTGGTTGTTGTGGCGCTGAACCCCGACCAGCGAAGCTGCGGCCAGAGCTTTGCATAGCGCCGCAAGGTCGGCGCACGAAAGGAGATACGCAGCCTGCGGCGCGCCAGCCTCACCAGCACGGCGATGCCGACCATGTTGGCCACGGCAAGCGCGTAGAAGGTGACCTGAAGCGCGTCCGCGAAGAGCCAGATCGCCGCTCCTGCGAGCACTATGCCAGCGATCGTGAACGCGGCGTCGCTGATGGAGACGACGAGCTGCATGCGGCGCGCGAAGAAGGCGGTGCGCATGTGGCTGCGCAGCGACCAGGCCCCGACGAAGCAGGCGGCGCCGATGCCGCTCGGGTCGCCCAGGAGCCGCATCAGCAGCCCGGTGCCCAATCCCATCAGCAGCGCCACCACCAGCGCCGCCGATCCGAAGGTCACGTCGTAGGCGTCGACGCCGGCGCTGTTGGTGCTTTTGCTCATCCATACGGTGGCGGGAACGGCGGTGAGCGAGCGGATATAGGACAAGCCGACGCCGCCCATCACCATGGCCAGCGCGAAGAGGCCGTAGCCTTCCGCCGACAGAAGATGCAGCAGCGCGATATTGAGGGCGAAATGGAAGCCGCTCTGCATCGCCTCGCCGCCGATCATCAGCATGAGGCGCCGCACCAGATGGGCCGGGAAGGTGAACTTCACGGGCTCGTCTCCGCCTCGCGGGCGACGCGCGCCCGCCCCTGCCGCGGCGGCGTCGCCTTCAGCTTGTCGGCCACGATCGCTACGATCGCCGCGGCGGCGATCGGCTCGCTGAAGAGCGCCTCGTAGCGCGTGCGACCGGCGGCGGCGAAGCCGCGCCAGAGGTCCGGCCGCAGGATGATCTCGCCGAGCTTGCCGGCAAGGGCGGCTGCGTCGCCCGGCGGCACATGCCAGCCGGTCTCGCCGTCGGCCACCACTTCCACTAGCCCGCCGATCGCCGACACCAGCGGCGGCCGTCCCCAGCCCATCGCCTCGATGGCCACGCGGCCGAGCGATTCCGGGCGGCGCGACGGCACCGCGACGATGTCGGCCCAGCGATAATGGTTAGTGGGGTCGGAGACGAAAGGCAGCACCTCGACATGCCCGGTCAAGCCCATGCGTCCAACCAGCTCGGCCAATGCCTGTTCGCGCTCGGCGCTTTCGAAGGCGCCACCGACGAGGCGGACCTCGACACGGTCGCGCAACTCGGCGGGAAGCGAGGCGACGGCTTCGAGCAGCACCTCCTGCCCCTTTATGCGGTTGACGCGGCCAAGCAGCAGGACCTTGAGCGGCCGGTTGCCGTCATAAGTCATCGGCAGTGCCGCGGCGGGACCGGCAACGCCGTTATAGACGACATGCGTGCGCCGCCCCTTGGCATCGAGGGCCGGCGGATCGCCGAAGGCGGCGCGCGTTGCGCGCGAGTTGAAGATGAGATCCGCCTTGCTCCAGCGCATCAAGGCGACAAGCACCTTGCGCAGGACGCCCTCGGGAATCTCGTGGATGTGCAGCAGCGTCTTGCGCGGCAGGAGCCGCGCGGCCAGCGCATAATCGGCGATGATCGAGGTGTTGATATAGGTCAGGTCGCTGCCCCGCATGCGCCGCCAGGCCCGCCAGAGCGCCGCCGGCAGCCGCGCCATCTCGACGGTGGCGAGCTTGAGCATCGCCTGGCGCCTGAGCACCCAGAGCGGTTCGAACACGATGCGGCTGGCATGCGGCTTGAGGATATCGACGATCGGTCCCTCGCGCGGCAGCACGACCTCGATCTCGGCGGCCGGAAACGCGGCGCGCAGCGCTGCCACGCTCTCCGCGAAGCTGCGGTCCGAACCATAGAGCTCGTAGCCCTGATGAACGCAGGCTATGCGCATTGCTATCTTTCCACCTTGCACCCCGAGTCCGCTCAGCACCGGACCCTTCAAGCGCGGAAGGAACTTCATGCCAAATCCGCACGCCGCTCTACCAGCGGTGGCCACTGCAGGCCCGGGAGCAAGGATCGTGCCGGTCCCGAATGTCCGGCCGCGACCCAGGAACCCCAGCCGTGCCCCATATCGATACAGATACGTGGCGAAAGTTGACCGATGATGAAGCAAGCGAGGTAGCTTGAAGAGAAATTTTACACCTTCATGTGAATATTCGCCCTGGGGCTACCCTGGCACGGAAGTTGCTGGGCGTGTCATTGCCGTAAACAACAACTATGACCGGACCCTGGGGATTCCTTTATTTTGAAACCGGAACGACCTTTCACCCTGATCGAAAAGCCTTCGATCCTGATCCTGGGGACGCGCGGCATTCCGGCTTCTCACGGCGGCTTTGAAACCTTCGCCGAGCGGCTGGCGCTTTTCCTGGCCGGACGCGGCTGGAGGGTCGGTGTCTACTGCCAAAAGGAGGTCGCGCGCGTCGGGCAAAGGGTGACGAGCGAGACCTGGCGCGGCATCGAGCTCATCACCATCGAGGTCGCTTCCAAGGGTCCCCGCGCGACACTGGAATTCGACTGGCAATGCGTGCTCGACGCCGCCAGGCGGCCGAGCGTGTGCCTGGTGCTCGGCTACAATGGCGCGGTGTTCCTGACCTGGCTCAGGCTCATGCGGCGCAAGATCATCACCAATATGGACGGGATCGAGTGGCGGCGGCCGAAATGGGGGCCGGCGGCGCGCAGCTGGTTCTGGCTCAACGAATGGATCGCCGCCTGGGTCTCGCATCGGCTCATCGCCGATCACCCGGCGATCGCCGACCATCTGGCCACAAGGCGGCGGCGCGGCGCCATCGCCACCATCGCCTATGGCGCGGACCCGGTGACCTCGGCGCCGGAAGAGCCCGTTCGCGCGCTCGGGCTCGAACCAGGCAAATACCTGATCTCGATCGCGCGGATCGAACCCGACAACAACATCCTGCCGATCATCGAAGCCTTTCGCAGCCGCGATCGCGGCGACGTGAAGCTGGTGGTGCTCGGCACGCTCGACGACGACATTCCCTACCACCGCGCCGTGCGCGCGGCGGCAGGGACCACGGTGATCATGCCCGGCGCGATCTACGATCAAGCGACGGTGCAGGCGCTGCGCTATCATGCGCGCGCCTATATGCACGGCCACACCGTGGGCGGCACCAACCCCTCGCTGGTCGAGGCGCTTGCCGCCGGCAACATGGTGATCGCGCATGACAACCGCTACAATCGCTGGGTCGCCGGCGAGGCGGCGATTTACTTCAGCGATGCCGACAGCCTGAGCCATCGGATCGACGAGCCGCTGGCCGACGACGCGCTGGTGGCGCGCTGCAGCAAGGCGGCGCGAACGCGGGCCCGCGAGGCTTTCCGCTGGGAAGACGTGCTCATTGCCTACGAGAAGGAAGCGCTGCGGCAACTCGGCGTCACCACCGCCGTGCCGGCGAAAGCCGACCGCGCCAAGCACGCATGACCGGTTGGTCGCGCCGCCGGCTCCTCGGCGCGGCGCTGGTCGCGGCAATAGCGCCGCTGGCGAGCGCGCTTCCGCCACTGTCATCTCCGGCGCGTGCCGCCGGCGCATGGCCTTTCAGGCGCGGCGTCAATGCCTGGCCCTGGTTTGCGCTGACGCGCGAATTTCCTGCACCCCGCACCGACTATGACTGGCCGCCTTTCCAGTCGCAGCGGCCGGTGCCGACGCCGGCCGACCTTGCCCGGCTGCGCGCCAGCGGGCTCGACTTCATCCGCCTGCCTGTCGATCCGGGGCCGTTCCTGGCCGCCGACGCGGGCCGCCGCGCCGACCTCATGGTGATGCTGAGCGCGGCGGTCGAGGCAGCGCTCAGCGCCGATCTCGGCATCATCGTCAATATTCAGGCTAGCGGCGCTACGCATTACTGGAATCCCGACCGCATGTATTCCAGCACCGGCGCGCCGGAATTCGCGCGCTACCGGGTCTTCGTCGGCGACGTTGCCGGCACGCTGGCGGACATGGCGCCCGGCAGGATAGCGCTAGAGCCGGTCAACGAGCCGCCGCAGGACTGCTCCTCCGGGCTGTGGCCCAAGGTGCAGGCGGCGCTGCTGAGCGCGGCGCGGGGCTCGGCGCGCAACCTGCCGCTGCTCGCCACCGGCGGCTGCGGCTCGATGGTGCGGGGCCTCGCCGCGCTCGATCCGGGCCCGCTGGCGGCCTTCGAGCCGATCCTGTTCACCTTCCATTTCTACGAGCCCTACCTGTTCAGCCATCAAGGCGCGCCGTGGATGCGCGAGCCGGTCTACCGGGCGCTGAACAATGTGCCGTGGCCAGCCTCCGCCGGGACGCTGGAAAGAACGCTGGCCTCGGTCAGGACAAGGATGGCGCAAGATTCCGGGACGTCTGACGAGGCCAAGAAAGCCGCGTACGAAGAGACCCAAAAGGTGCTCAAAGTCTATTTCGATGCGCAGCCCGACCGCCGCTTCATCGACCGCTACCTCAAGCAGGTGAGCGACTGGGCGCAAACCCATGGCATCGCGCGCGAGCGCATCATCATGGGCGAGTTCGGCGCGCTGCGAACCGATGCACGATACACAGCCGCGCCCAACCCGGACCGCGCCCGCTACATCGGCGATGTCCGGCAGAGCGCCGAAGCCTTCGGCTTTCCCTGGGCATTCTGGGACCTGTTCGACGGCATGGGCATGATGGACGACACCACCCGCGCGCTCGACCCGGCAATGGTCAAGGCGCTGGGGCTGAGGATGCCGCGCGCTTGATTTGCTGAATCACCAAACCGCGCTAAGGGTTTGGTTTCATGCAAGAGCGGCCGAGAAGCCCGCGCTTGTCTCGCGGCGTTCCTACGCCTGCGTCCTTTGACGCGCAACAGGCCTCACCGGCCGATAAAGCGCCAGCGCTATAACCACGAATTTGGTCATCAGCGTCGTCTTGGAGGCGATGCTTTCGGAGGTGTTGAGCAGGATGAGCCAACCCAGCATCGGCAGCCAGATGCCCGAATGGCAGCGGCGCGCGACCTCGTGCATGAACAGCGCGAAGCCGAAGAAGATCAAAAGCGTGAAGAACGCTCCCTGGTAGAGCGTCAGACGCAGGATCGGATTCTCGATGCCCTGCTCCAGGCCGGTGATGCGGCGCATGCTGTCGAGCAGGTCGACATCAGGCCCGACGATCAGGTCGCGCAATTCCAGATGCCTGAAGAGATCGAACATCTCGACGCGGGCGTTGGCGCTGCCGCTGTCGGAGACGAAACGTTCGAGCAGCGCGTCGAAGAAGCCATAATAGCCGGCTAGCGCAATGGCCAGCGGCAGGAGCGCGGCGAGCATGATCACCAGCGCGGCGCCCAAGAGGTTGACACGTCCGGTGCTGAGCTGCGCCACTCCGCGGATGAGCACATAGACGCCTCCGAGCAGGATTGTCAGCACCATGCCCGAGCGGCCGCCGAAGGCGACCAGCGCGCAGAACTGCAGGCCGACAAGCGCCAGCCTGAGCGGCGTCGACAGGGAACGCGAGCCGGACAGCAGCGACAGCACATAGATCGAGGTGACCGTGGCATTGGAGAGCGGGTGCCCCTGCAGCGCCGTCGAGCGCAGATCGTTGACGAACACCGCGCCGTCGAACCTGTAGGGGAATACCAGATGCTTGGTGCCGAACTCGAACAGCGCCAGCAGTGCGTTCGCGGTCATGACGACATGGATGACTGCCTGCAGCCAGGCAAAGGTCTTCTCGTCATCCTCGCTCAGCAGCAGCACGATCAGCGCCGGGGCGACGAAAGTGTCAATCATGCCGGCCATGCCGGGGCGCTGCCTGAGGATGACGACGAAGAGAAGCACGGTCGAGATCACCGCCATCAGCATCGTGGCCGGCCGCCTGTTCGTGACATGGACCACATAGCCGACCGGATTGCCGAAGATGCAGGAACGCCAGACGAAGACGAGCACGAAGAGATAGGTGGACGGGTGGATCTTGCTCAGCGGGCTGCCTTGCAGGCCGTCGTAATTATAGCCGGCGAGCCACAGCATGCCGCCAGAGACGGAAAACAGAAGCAGCACCGCTACAATCAGGCCAAGACGGGTCAGCGTGTCGACTGGGACAGTGCGCGGGCCCGCCATGCCATAGCCCGAAGCCGGAACAGGCCGGGCGGGACCAGCCAGGATCGAGGCCATGTCAGGCCGCCTCGTCGACCAGCATGGCGCCGGTCGGCAGCCGCCCCATGACGGAGACCGCTTCCGAGGTCGCGGCGACGTCGCGCATCGGCGTCGCGTTCAGCCTGGCGACGAGCAGGATCTCGTCGGCCATGGCGACCAGCGGCAGGACGTTGAGGTCGTCGGCAAGCGCGCCGCCGTCGACGACGACGAGCTCGAAGCTGTGATTGGCCTCGGCCAACATGCGATGGGCGAAATAGAGTGCCTGCGATTCCTGGAACACCGCGGCCGGCCGACCCCGGCTGACCAGCGCCACGGAACTGCCCGGCGCATAGCGGCTGACCGCGTCGAGCGGATATTCGCCGCGCAGCACGTCGAGCACGCCGGGCTGCGGGTCCTTCTGGCCCTTGCCGGCATTGATGTCGATGAACAGCACGCGGCGCCCCCTGGCCGCCGCCGCGTTGGCGAGCTGCCATGCCACCCTCGACCGCTCAGCCTTATCCTCGGGCGGCGACGCCACCAGGATGGAGGGTACCAGAGGCCAGTCCGGCGGGCGCCTGGTAGCGGCGGCGATGCGCTGCAGCGCGAGCCCGGCCACGGCGTCGGTCTTCTGGGCCGCAGCGCCGGAGCGGCGGCGCCCCTTGCCCGGCAGGACGCCCAGCACCGGCGCCTCGATGGCCGACTGCATCTGATTGGCGGAAAGCACGGTCGGCGAGAGATATTCGGCGATCAGCGCCATGCCGATGCCCAGCGCCAGCCCGCCGAAGATGGCGCCGAAGATAAGCAGCCCCTTCGGCGGCCAGCTCTTCTTCAGCGCCGGCATGGCCTGCGAGATGATGCGGGCATTGGTGCTGTTGACGTTGGTCTGCTCGCGCGTTTCCTGGGCGCGCTGCAGGTAATTGGCATAGACGGTGCGCACGGCGTCGAGATCGCGCTGCAGCTCGCGCAGCCTCACCGAGGCCTGGTCGGTGTCGAGCGACTTGCCTTTCAGGGACGCAACCTTGGCCTCCAGCGCCTGCTGGTTGGCCGAAGCGCGCTCGTAATCGGTCTCGGCGGCGGTAACGAGGCGGCCGAGCTCACGCGAAATCAGCTTGCGCAGGTCGCTGAGCTGCTGCTGCGCGGAGATCATCGAGGGATGGCGCGGCCCGAGCTCGGTGCCGAATTGCGAAATCTGGTCGACCAGCGTCGCCTCCTGCGCCCTGAGGCTCGCAATCACCGGCGAGCGCATCGCCTCCGATGTCGCGTCAGGCGCGCCGCCCTGCCGGCGCAGCTGGTCGACCTGTGCCTTGAGCTGGGCCGTACGGGTCTGGGCGGCTGTCAATTGCGTGTTGAGGTCGGTCAGTTCCTGGTCGCTGACCAAATTGCCGGCCGCCATCACCATGTTGTGCTCGGCCTTGTAGGTCTCGACGGCGTTGGCCGCCTGCTCGACGCGCCTGCGCTGGTCTTCCAGCCGGGCGCTGATCGCGTCGGAGGCGTCGGCCGCGGCCTTCGAGCGCGCTTCGGCCTGGTCATCGAGATAGGCCTGCGCGATGGCGTTGGCGAGTTCGGCCGCTAGGTCGGCGCTCTTGGCCGTGATGATGATGTTGAGCACCAGCACCTTGTCGTCTCGCTTCACCGCCAGGCGGCGGCGCAGCGCGTCGAACGTTTCAGCTGTCCTGTCGCCGTCGCCGGAGTCGAAGAACATGCCCAGCCAGCCGCCGAGCCCGCCCTGCCCGTTGAAGTCCGGGTTCTCGGTCAGGTTGGTCGCCTTGATGGCGCGCAGCAGGACGCCGTTCGATTGCGCCACACTCACCTGGCTTTCGACCTGAGTGATGCCGCCATCGGGCGAGATGCGGCTCGGATTGACATCGTTGGTGACGACCTGGAGGTCTTGCGGATCGATGATGATCTGCGCCGTCGAGGAATAGAGCGCCGGTGTCAGGAAGGCGTAGATCAGCGTCGCGATGGTGAGCAACGCGACGGTGGCGAAGATCAGCTTGCGGCGGCGCAGCAGGATGCGGCCGAGATCGCCAAGCTCGACCGTGGCGGGCGCGGGCGCAGGCGCATAATAGGCCGGCGCCGGCGCGATCGCCTCCGGAGCGTTCTGCTGAGGCACCATGAGCAGGGGTGATTGCAAAGGTCGCTCCGAGAACGCTCCATCGGCCGGCAAACGAGAAATGCGGCGTTGGTCTAGCTATTCCCGGCAACGATTAAAACACTGTTAATTATGTTCATAAATTGAGGCCGCTCTGGCACGAAGTTTGCACCAACGCAGTAGAATCTAAGTGCAGCCTAAATTGGAGACATCGTGCGCATGCGGCGGGAATTTGATCTGGCCAGCCGGGTCGGCGGCACCGGATGTGCCCGGGGCTGGCGATGCGCTTGACCCTGCGCCTCGACGGCGATTGCGTGCGCGCTTTTCATATAGCGCTGGCCGAGCGGTTGTCGCTGCTGCCCGGCGTGGAGCTTGCCGTCGACGCCTGTCCGGCGGCGGGCGGCGTGCCGCGCGCAGCCGAAGCGCTGTTCCAGCTTGAGACGCTGATCCATCGCCTGCCCGCCAATGGGACGGCCAGGCGTGTGCCGCTTTCGGCACTGGCCGGCCATGCGAGAGCGTCCGCGCCGGCCGACCTCACTATCGATCTCATCGGCGACGCCGAGCCGCAGGGCAGACGGGTCTGGCGGCTCGCCTATGACGGCGTCTGCGGCGAGCAGGCCCTCCTGGCGCTGATCCTTGCCGGCCGAACGCCGCTGGCCCGCCTGGAACAGAACGGCGCGACAGTCGCCGAGGGACGGCTCGGCACCGAATATCACGGCATCGCGCTGGCCTCCTTCCAGGACGTGCTGGCGCGCAGCGCCAGCCTGATCGTCGCGGCGGTCAACGGCGCCGCCCGCTCGTCGCTTCCGGTGCTGCCCGAGCCGCCATCCGAGACGGCGCCGCCAGCCATGCCGCCGGCCACGAAGCTCGGAGTGCGTGCGGCCAAGGCGACGGCACGCCGCATCGTCCAGCAGATCTACCATCTGTGCTACAACGCCCCGCATTGGCGCGTCGGCTGGCGCGAGACCGGCGGCAAGGATCTCTACGAGCTGCGCGCCCATCCGCAATCCGGCTGGCGCGATTTGCCGGACGACGGCAGCCGCTTCTACGCCGACCCATTCCCCGTGCTTTACCGCGGCCAAGTGACGCTGTTCGTCGAGGACTACATCCACCGCACCGGCAAGGCGATCCTGTCGGCAGTGGCGTTTGGCCCGTCCGGCCCAGTCGGCACTCCGAAGCCGGTTCTGGAGCTGCCCTACCACCTCTCCTACCCCTTCGTGTTCGAGCGCGACGGCGAGATGTGGATGGTGCCGGAAAGCTCCGCCAACCGGACCGTCGACCTCTACCGCGCCACCGCCTTCCCGGGCGGCTGGGTGAAGGAAGCGACGCTCCTGTCGGATATCGTCGCCAGCGACGCCACGCTTGTCGAGCATGGCGGGCGCTGGTGGATGTTCGCCACCGTACGCGACGGCGGCGGCGCCTTCTCGGACCAGCTGCATCTGTGGTCGGCGCCGGATTTCCGCGGGCCGTGGACGCCGCACCCGAAGAACCCGGTTATGATCGACATCGCATCGGCGCGGCCGGCGGGCCGCATGATCAGCCGCGGCGGCCAACTCCTTCGCCCGGTGCAGGACTGCCGCAGGAGCTATGGCGCCGCGCTCGGCATCGCGCGTGTCACGCAGCTCGACGATAGCGGCATGGAACAGGTCGTCGAAACGATCGTCAATCCTGGCGCTGGCTGGGCCGGACGCAAGCTGCATACACTGAACGAAGCGGGCGGGATGGAATTCATCGATGGTTCGGCAATGGCGCCGCGCTGGAAACGCATGCAGAGGCAGGATTCCATGCCTAAGGGCGGTGGAGAAAAGACATGAGCATCGCAGAGGACCGCGAAGCAACCGCCGTGCCGGCCGGCCAGGCCGAGGTCGAAGTGGCGATCGTCGGCGCGGGGCTCGCCGGAACCGTGCTGGCGCTGTCGCTCGCCAAGGCGGGCCGCAAGATCGCGCTGGTCGATCCGCATCGTGTCCATCATGACGAATTCCGGGCCGAGAAAACTCGCGCGGAGCAGATGGGACTGTTCGAGAAACTCGGCCTCGGCCCGGTTTTCAGGTCTCTCGTCACCCCGATGACAGACGTCCATGTCTTCCGCTTCGGCCAGCTGTTCGAGCGCAAGCGAGGCTGGGAGTACGCCTTTTCCTACACGCCGCTGGTCAACGGCCTGCGCGCGGCGCTGCCTCCGCAAGTGCCGCTGACGATCGGCAAGGTCGCCGAGGTCTCTACGGGACCGGACCGGCAGCGGCTGGTACTCACCGACGGCTCGGTGATCGATGCCCGGCTGCTGGTCGTGGCCACCGGTTATAGCGAGGCGGTGCGGCGCACGATCGGCGTCGAGCGCGTCGAGGAATCGAAGGCGCATTCGCTGACGTTGGGGTTCGATCTCGCGGTGACGCCGCAGGAATTCGGCTTGCCGTCCCTCACCTTCTACGGAAGGCGGATCGCCGATCGCATTGCCTTTCTTACTATCTTCAGGATCGGCGAGCGGATGCGCGCGAACATGTTCGTCTACCGGACCGTCGCCGATCCATGGGTGCGGTCGTTTCGCGAGGACCCGCAAAAGATGCTCCGGGAGTTGATGCCGGAGATCGCGACTCGATGCGGCAACTTCGCCGTCGCCAGCGAGGTCGAGGTGAGGCAGGTCGGCCTGACGACGACGCAGGGCCATCGGCGCGACGGTGTCGTCTTCATCGGCGATGCGTTCGCCACGACCTGCCCGGCGCAAGGCGACGGCATCCACCGGGTGCTGACCGATGTCGATTGCCTCAGCTCGACGCATATCCCCGCCTGGCTCGAGACGCCCGGCATGGCGGCCGACAAGATCTGCGCCTTCTACGACGATCCGACCAAGATCGCCGCCGACGCCAGGGCCATGCGCGCCAGCATCTACGCAAAGCGGATAACCACCGAGACGGGGCTTGAATGGCGGCTGCGCCGCCTGCGCAACAACACCGCGCGGCGCTTGATGATCTTTGCCCGTCGATTCCGCGAGGCGGGAAAATCGGGTGACGCCGGACCTGGCCCAGAGGGAACTGCTTTCGACCAAACCGGCAAGGCGCCGGCCGGCCTGGGAACATGATCGTGAGCGATCTTACCAATCCGTAAGTCGCGATCCCTGGCAAAGCTGGTTTCGATCGTGGCGAGCAGTGTCTCCTGCTCGGCGGGACAGCACGCCCGTCGCTCCAACGGCCGCTGCCGGCTCGGCAGCGGGTTATCGAGCGGCGGCAAGTGAGGGCGGTGTCACCAGATTAACCTAATTTTTCATTCCTACCCTGCTCGCGTCCGGGTTGCTTGAGAGTGTTTCGGCTACTCGCGATATTCCGCCGCAGGCTGTGGAGCAGAAGAATGAGCACCGCACAAGGGCGCGAAACGGCCGGCCAGGCTGGCGCGGACGAAGTCGAAGTGGCGATCGTTGGCGCCGGGCTGGCGGGCACGAGCCTGGCCGCGGTGCTGGGCAAAGCCGGCCGCAAGGTGGCGCTGATCGACCCGCATCTGGTGCATCACGACGAGTTCCGGGCTGAGAAGATCGGCATGAAGCAGATGCAGGTGTTCGAGAAGCTCGGCCTCGGCCCTGCCATCAGGCCTCTGGTCACACCGATGACCGACATTCACGTCTTCCGCCTCGGCCAGTTCTTCCGGCGCGAACGGAAATGGGAATTTGCCTTCTCCTACGGCGCGCTGGTCAACGGCATGCGGCAGGCCCTGCCTGCGCAAGTACCGCTGACGGTGGGCAAGGTCGCCGAGGTTTCGACCGGGCCGGACCGGCAGCGCCTGGCGCTGACCGACGGTTCCGTCATCGATGCCCGCCTGCTGGTGGTGGCCACCGGCTACGGCGAGGCGGTGCGGCGCGCCATCGGCATCGAGCGCGTCGAGGAATCGAAGGCACATTCGCTATCGATCGGATTCGACCTCGCGATCGCGCCGAGGCAATGCGCCTACCCCGCCGTCGCCTGCTATGCCAGGAACCCGGCGGATCGTGTCGCCTATCTCAGCGTCTTCCCGATCGGCGACCGCATGCGGGGCAACATGTTCGTCTATCGCACCGTGGCCGAGGAATGGACGCGGGCGTTCCGCGAAAATCCGCAGAAAATGCTTTGCCAGCTGATGCCGGAGATCGCCAGGCAGTGCGGCAACTTCGCCGTCGCCGGCCCCGTCGAAGTGAGGCAGGTCAGCCTGACGACGACAAGGCAGCACCGCCGCGCCGGCGTCGTCACCATCGGCGACGCGTTCTGGACGACATGCCCGACGCCCGGCATCGGCATCAACCGGGTGGTGACCGACGTCGACCGGCTGGCTTCGACCTACATCCCGCAATGGCTCTCGACGCCCGGCATGGACGCCAACAAGATCTGCGCCTTCTACGACGATCCGGTGAAGGTCGCGACCGACAAAGCCAGCATGCGCTCCAGCATCTACGCCAAGCGCATCACCATCGAGACGGGGCTCGAATGGCGGCTGCGCCGCCTGCGCAACAACACCGCGCGCCAATTGATGATCATTGGGCGCAGGTTCCGCCGTCGCGAAGAATTGCCGGCACAGAGCGCGGCGTAAAGCGGAGATCCCAAGCGCGGACGGGCCGGCGCGACAGCACCCCCCTCTGCCCTGCCGGGCATCTCCCCACAAGGGGGAGATTGGCTGTACCCATCGCTTCGCCCTATCTTCAGACTCCAACAAGGATGGCGACCATGACCCGCATCCGGGCGATGACGAGGAACGACCTGGCCGATGTGTCGCGGCTGCTCGGCCAATCGTGGCGGCGGACCTATGCGCCGATCATGGGCGACGAGGCCGTGGCACGGCTTTCCGATGAAAGGCACGCGCCGGAAAGGCTCGCGGCGGAGCTCGACGACGAGGACAAGATGTCCTTCGTCGCCGAAGGCGCCGACGGCTCGATCGCCGGCTACGCCATGGCGGCGATGGACGCAAAAGGCGACGTCATGTTGGAGCGGCTCCACATCGAGCCGCAGGCGTTCGGCAGCGGTCTTGCGGTCGACCTTCTGCATGCGGTGCTTGCCGCCCATGCCGGTATCCCCAGCATCGCGCTGGAGGTGATAGAAGGCAACGACCGCGCGATCGCCTTCTACCGCAAGCACGGCTTCGAAGTGGTCGAACGCCGGGAGGCTGCCCACGGCGTCGGCGGCCACGCTTCGCTGATCATGCGCCGCATGTTGCCGATGGCTTAGAGCTTTGTTTTTGCCGCAATTCCAGGCGGAAAACCGCTCACACTTTTCCTGGAATTGCTCTAGATCAGGCAGCGGCCCGCACGCGCAGCGCCTGCATGACGCTTTCCTCGAAAGCGCCGGGCGCCCCGCCCGCTTCGGCCAGCTGGGCTGCATCCCAACTCCGGCCCAGGCTTCCGTCAGCCATCAGCACCGCGCGATTGCAGAGCGTCGGCACCGCCTCCACCACATGGGTCGAGACGATGACGGAGTGACGGCCGCTCGCGCAGAGCGCGGCGATGATGCGCTTCACCTCCCAGGCCGCGACGGGGTCGAGGCCGTTCAGCGTCTCGTCGAATATCAGAAGCGGCGGCCGGCCGAGGAATGCTGCGACGATCGCGGCCTTGGCTCGCGTGCCAAGCGAATATTCAGCGATCGGACGCTCGATCCAGCGCCCGAGGTCCAGCCGCTCCAGCAGGTCGGCGCTTGGCAGGTCGTTTGGCGCGCAGCCGCGGATCGACGCGACGAGCTCGATATACTGTCGTCCCGAGAGCGGGGCCGGCAATTCGTGCGGCTCGATGGCAAGGCCGAAGCCGGCCTTGGCGCGTTCCGGTGCGGCGGCGAGGTCGATGCCGTCGATCGCCACGCTGCCGCCGATCAACGGGATCTGGCCGGTGATCGCCCTGATGAGCGTCGACTTGCCTGAGCCATTGGCGCCGAGCAGGCCGAGAATATCGCCCCGGCGGAGCGAAAGATCGATGCCTTGAACCACGGCCCGCCCGCGATAGCCGGCGCTGAGTTCGCTGACGGCGAGAACTTCATCCATTGCGATACCTCTGTCGGGTTCGGTGCCACAGGAAGAACACCAGCGCGGCCACGCCGATCAGCACGGTCCGGCCATATTCGAACGTCTCGTAGCCGGCATAGGCGAGCGCGCCGGCGAAACTCAGCATGGCGACGAAGGGCGCATTCAGGAAATAGGCGCCGAACACCGCATAGATGCCGTTCAGCACCAGCAGCCAGAACCCGCCCGCCACCGGCACGGCCCATGCCGACGGCTCGGCCGCAAGTGCTGCGCCCGCCGGCAGAAGGAAGAAGGCGAGCGACAATTGCAGCGGCAGCCGCACCAGGCGCAGCCACACGCGGGTAAAGCTGATGGGCGCCGTGCGCAGCACCGGCGAGCCGAGCGGCTGGCAGCGCAGGCTGAGCATGAAGACGAGAATGCCGCCGGCCAGACCCGCCATCGCCGCCGGCCCCGCCGTGCGGCCGGCCAGGCTGGCCCATGCGCCAAGGATGGCGGCGACTGCCGGCAGCAGGCAGGCAGCTGCCAACTTCCATGACGGCCGCATATGGCCGCCCGGCAGCTTCCAGGCCCAACTGGAAAGCCAGCTCGGACGCGCCTGGTCGAGGCGGCGCAGCCAGGGCCTTCCAATCGGCGCCCTCTCGCTTCCCGCCTCTTCGGCGAGAAGACGTGGCCGTCGCAGACGCCACCGGGCCGCAGTGCCGAAGCCCAAGGCAAACAGGATCGCCGCACTCAGGCCCCAGACCGGCGCCCACGGCTTTCCGATGACGGCGCAGGCGAAGCCGACCGAAATCGCAATCAGAGCGCCAAGCGGCACCGCAAGCGCGAATGTTGCCTCGCCCGCCATGCGCCGGCGCCGCCGGGGCGCAAGCGGCAGCGCTTTGAGGAAGGGCGCGAAGGCGCGTCGAAGGCAGAGCCCGGCCATCGCATTGCCGGCGACCGTTCCGAGAACCGCCAAGGCGAGCGGCAGCCCGAGAGTCCACAGAAGCTGGTCGTGGCGTAGCCTCCCCGCGCCGGCATGCAGTGCAAGCATGATATCGGCGATCGCATAGGCCGCCAGCCCGCCGCCGCCGAACGCAATCCAGGCAAGATCGCGGCGTCGCATCGCGCGCAAGCCGGCGACGAGCTCGCGCCAGAGCAATATCAGGACAAGCCTGTCGTGCCGCATTGGCCGTCACCACAGTGGAATCGCCACCGGCAAGGATGGCGACGATTACGCCGTCAATAGGGCCAGCGCTGGACGCATTGACGTCCGGCCCTATAGTTTAGCCGGATCGAAAATTCGGCGGAGCAAGACGCATGAGCCTCGGCAAACAGAAACTCGGCAGCCAAGGGCTCGAAGTCTCTGCCATCGGCCTCGGCTGCATGGGGATGAGCCAGGCCTACGGCCCGGCCGACGAGGCGGAGTCTATCGCCACGCTGCACCGGGCGATCGAGCTCGGTTGCACCTTTCTCGACACGGCCGAGATCTATGGGCCCTTCGTCAATGAGGAGCTGCTTGGACGCGCGCTGAAAGGCCGGCGCGATCAGGTGACGATCGCGACGAAGTTCGGCTTCCGCATCGCCGACGGCAAGCAGGCCGGGCTCGACAGCCGGCCCGAGCATATACGCGAGGTGGTCGACGCTTCGCTCTCGCGACTTGCCACCGACCGCATCGACCTCCTCTACCAGCACCGCGTCGACCCCGCCGTGCCGATGGAGGATGTCGCGGGCGCGGTCGGCGAACTGGTGGCGCTGGGCAAGGTGCGCTTCTTCGGCCTGTCGGAGGCGGGCATCGCCAACATCCGTCGCGCGCATGCCGCGCATCCGGTCTCGGCGCTGCAGAGCGAGTATTCGCTGTGGGAACGCAACCTCGAGCCCGAGATCATCCCGGCGCTGAAGGAGCTCGGCATCGGCCTGGTGCCGTTCGCGCCGCTCGGCCGCGGCTTCCTGGCCGGTGACGTCAGGCGTGCGGAGGAGTATCCCGAAGGCGATTTCCGCCGCGGCGATCCACGCTACCAAGGCGAGAATTTCGACCTGAATGTCGCGGCGGCCGCCACGGTGCGCGACATCGCCGCGGCAAAGGGCGTCAAGCCCGGCCAGATCGCGATCGCCTGGCTGCTCGCCAAAGGCCCGGATTTCGGCATCGACATCGTGCCGATCCCCGGCACCAAGCGCCGGGCCTATCTGGAAGAGAATGTCGCGGCGGCCGACATCGCGCTCGACGCCACCGAGATGCTGGGGCTCGACATGGCGCTGACGCCCGACAAGGTGTCAGGGCCGCGCTACAACGAGCGGACGATGTCTCTGGTGGACCGGTAGAAGCTGGCTAATCTCCCTCGGGAGGATTGGGCAACGGCCCTACTTTTTCTTGCAGTCCGACATCGCCTCCATCGCCTTCCTCGCCTCACCCTCGCTGGCGTATTTCTTCTTGCCGAGATCGACGATAAGCGTGCCGTCGGGCTTCTTCGGCACGATCTCGCATTGCTTCGACACGGCGTCCCTGGCGACCCAGTATTGCTCGGCTGCCATGACAGGCAGGCTCATGATGCCGGTGGCGAGGATTGCGGCGAGGATGGTGCGAACCATTGCGGACCTCCATGGCTCTGGTTGGAACGCAACGCGAAACAGGCGGGCGCCGATTGGGCGACGCACGACACGCTGCCTTTGGAAAACGCCCCGTCCGCCGCTGTGTTCCGGCGGCTCAGGCGTGCGAATGCGGATCGATGCTGTAAGGATACACAGGATAGTCCGGACCGATCGCCTCGCTGACGCGTCCCATCCAAGCATCGACCGCGGGATAGTCGGCGAGCGAGAAACCGCAGTCCTCGGCGCGGTGGCTGTAGGCGTAGACGGCGATGTCGGCGATGGTGAGCGCATTGCCGACCAGGAATTGCGTGCCGGCCAGGCTGCGCTCCAGCGCGCCGAGCGCGCGCACGCCCGCCTCGCGCTTGCCGGCAACCATCGCCTGGTTACGCTCCAGCCGACCCGTCAGCGTCCAGTAGCGCAGCGAGCCGATGACCGGTTCGATATGGTACTGCTCGAAGAACAGCCACTGCATCACCTTGGCGCGGGCAAAGCGGTCCGACGGAAAGTAGGGCGTGCCCTCGGCGAGATAGGCAAGGATCGCGTTCGACTCGGCGATCGCCTCGCCATTGTCCAGCCCGAGCACCGGAACTGCGCCTGCCGGGTTGAGCTTCAGGAATGTCTCGGTGTGGCTCTCGCCCTCGAAGATCGAGATGATGCGGGTTTCGTAGGCGATGCCCAGCAGGCCGAGCAGGACGCGAACCTTCCAGGCATTTTGCGACGGGAGGTAGTCGTAGAGCGTGAGCATGGCGGTCCTCCGTTGGTGGGACTGGCTTGGCATGCCGCGGTGAAAGGTGCCACCCGATTCAGGCGGGCGCAGATCAGCACAGAAAGGTCTGAGCGAGGCCCCCCTCTCTGCCCTGCCGGGCATCTCCCCCCTCAAGGGGGGAGATTAGATGTCACGCCGGCTTTCGCCAATCGTCAACGTTGCAGGAAGGTGGCCGTCGCCTCTCACCGCCTCGCAATATCCTTCGCCACCGCCTGCGCCTCGATGCCGATCTCGCGCAACAGGCCGGTAACCGGATTGTAGAAGCCGACGAGATAGACGCCGAGCTCGGTCGCGCGGGCGTTCACGCCGCTCTTGTCCGGCCTGAGCTGCGCCGGCAGGAAGCCGTCATAGGCCGGGTGGTAGCCGGTGGCGAAAATAGCCGCGTCGAATTTCTTCTCCACCCCGTCGGCGAATTTCACACCGTCCCGGGTGAAGCTTGCGATATCCGGTGCGATGCCGATCCGGCCGGCCTTGATCGCCGCCACCGTGCCGACGTCGATCACCGGAATGCGGCCGGCTTCGATCCCCTGCATGATGCCCTGCCGCGGCCGCACGATGCCGTATCTCTCCAGCCTACCCAACGCCAGATCGAGGATCTTTGGGAACATCCAGTCGTTCAGCGCCTGCGGCATCGGCCGGCTGGCGATGCCCACCATCTGGATCGGCACGCCGAACAGCTGGCGCGGCACGATGTGGACGCCCTTGCGCACCGAGATTGTGGGCCTGGCGCCGCTTTCAGCCAGGTCGAGCGCGATCTCCGCGCCCGTATTGCCCATGCCGACGACCAGCACGTCCTTGCCGACGTAAGGCGCGGCCTCGGTATAGGCGGCGCTATGCAGCACCTTGCCATTGAAGGCTTCGATGCCCGGGAAGCTTGGTGTGATCGGCTCGGCATTGTTGCCGGTGGCCACCACAACTTTGCGGGCATTGAACAGCCCGGCATCAGTCTGGACCAGCAGGCGCTCGCCTTCGCGGCGGACCGATTTGACGGTGACGCCGAAGCGCGGCTTGAGCCCGAAACGCCCGGCATAGGCATCGAGATAGGCGACCACCTTCTCGCGCGGCACGTAGCGCGGGTGGCTTTTCGGGAACGGCACGAAGGGCAGCGACGAGAAGGATTTCACCGTGTGCAGATGCAGCCGCCGGTAATGTCGCCGCCAGGCCGGCGCCACCTCATGGGCCTTTTCAAGGATGATGAAATCCTGCCCCGCCTGTTTGAGGCAGGCAGCAACGGCGAGCCCGGCAGGACCGGCGCCGACGATGATCACATTGGTATCCAAATGGCTTTCCTCCCGCCAAAGCGGCAAAAACTATGACAGGAGGGGTTCGAGGGGCAAGTAGGGAGAACCACCTACGGGCAGCCGCCCTACTCCATCGCGCCCGGCGCCTCGGGCTCATCCTCGGGCGGTTCGAGGATCTCGATCAGTTTCGCCACACGGGCGCCGGGCATGGCGCGGCCTTCATTGACCAACGCCTCGTCGGCGCCGATCCAGGCGAAGGCCTCGCGCAGTTCCTCAAGGCTGGCGCCGGTGAGCGCGATGTCGGCGATGACGGCCTCGTCGACCGGTCCAAGCACGGAAATGATGTCGTTGCGGGTCATCTTGTCCTCCCCCATGGGTCGGGATGATTGCCCAAGAGAACGGCTGACGAGCGGAGCGGGTTCCAAAAATCCATGGGCCGGCTTCTTCGGAACGAGGCCCGATGCTATGGCTCGCCCCATGAAGCCCGCCCTCCTCCTCGCCGCCCTGCTTTCGTCCACGCCGGCGCTCGCCGACTGGAAGCCCGTCGAGAAAATCGAGACTTATGCCGTCTCAGGCGAGAGCGCGGAACAGCTCTACCTCTCTATCGGGGAGAAGGGACCGGTGATCGGCAAGGATTCGGCCGGCAACGAACGGCGCGTCATCGCGCATACTTTCTTCAAGCTGACCTGGCAGCGCGACTACCAGCCGCAAGGCGACGCCTGCGTGCTGAGGACAGCGCGGCCGAAGCTGATCATCACCTATACGCTGCCCAAGCCGGCGGGGAAACTTGGCTCAGCCATGCAAACGCGCTGGGACGCCTTCGCCGCCGGGCTGATCGCGCATGAGAAGGTGCATGGCGCCGGCATCGTCGACATGGTGGACAAGATCGTCGCCTTCAGCACCGGCCTCACAGCCCAGAACGATCCCGGCTGCAAGAAGGTCCGGGCGGAGCTGACGGCCTATCTCGACCAGCTCTCCAAGGCGCAGCGCCAGGGCAGCCGCGATTTCGACAAGATCGAGTTCGGGCAGGACGGCAACATGCTGAAGCTGATCGCGGCGTTTCTATCCGGGGGCTGAGAACGAGGCAAGAGCCGCGGCGACCGCCCTGCTCACTGCGTTATGGCGGAAGCAATGCGCGCGTCCTGGACGAATAGCGGCTAATCCCGCTGGCGGTCTGAATCGGCAAGAGTCGGCTTTTCCCGGGAAAGCCGAAATCTATTACATTAACGATGCCTAATATCATCGGCGATCGTTTGAAGATGAACCGTCCGTCCGCCGGCGACCGGCTGGATCCACTTCGCTTCAGGGCAGCCTTTGCCCAACTGTCTTCAGTGACAAAAGTAAGCAAGGCGTGCCGCCGCTTTACAGGCGGATGTGGTAGCGCTACCGTTTCACAGTCGCGTGACCCGGGGGGAGCTGGGGCAAACGTCGCCGACGCCAGTGGTGGGTGCTTGCCGGCATCCGTTTCAGCCACACCTTGATTGGAACGGCTCCCCGCGAGACTTCGCAGGGACCATCGGGAGGACTTCGATGGCGTCTGTCGCGATTGGCGATGTCTACAAATCGTTCGGGGCCACCCAGATCCTGCATGGCGTCAGCGTCGACATAGACGACGGCGAGTTCGTCACGCTGGTGGGGCCCTCAGGCTGCGGAAAATCGACCCTTCTCAGGATGATCGCCGGCCTGGAAAAGATTTCGCGCGGCCATATCTCGATCGGCAGCCGTATCGTCAACGACGTTGCGCCGAAGGAGCGCGACGTCGCCATGGTCTTCCAGAACTACGCGCTCTATCCGCATATGACGGTTGCCGAAAACATGGCGTTCTCGCTCATGCTCAAGGGTGTCCCGAAGGCTGAAAGCGATGCTGGGGTGAAACGGGCGGCCGAAATCCTCGGGCTGGTGCCGCTTCTGTCGCGCTATCCCCGCCAGCTTTCGGGCGGCCAGCGCCAGCGCGTCGCCATGGGCCGGGCAATCGTGCGCAATCCGCAAGTGTTCCTGTTCGACGAGCCGCTCAGCAATCTCGACGCCAAGCTGAGGGTGCAGATGCGGGCCGAAATCAAGGAACTGCACCAGCGGCTGAAGACCACGACGGTCTATGTCACCCACGACCAGATCGAGGCTATGACCATGGCGGACAAGATCGTGGTCATGCATGACGGCCTCGTCGAGCAGATCGGACCGCCGCTCGAGCTCTACGACCGGCCAAACAACCTGTTCGTGGCAAGCTTTATCGGCTCGCCCGCCATGAACCTGCTCAAGGGCGCATTCGCCAATGATGGCCCACCGTCGTTCAGGGGTGCAGGAGGCATTTCCGTGCCTTTGCGGAAGCCTCCCTCCATCGGCAACGGCGAAGCCATGGTGCTCGGAGTACGACCCGAGCATCTGCGGCTGGCCGACGACGGCATTCCAGTCAAGGTGGCGGTGATCGAGCCGACCGGGTCGGAAGTGCAGATCATCGGCCGCACGGTCGGCGGGGAGGACATCGTCGCCAATTTCCGCGAGCGCCATTCCTTCGCGCCGGGAGAAACCATTCGGCTGTCGGTCGACCCCGGTCCGATCCACCTGTTCCACAGCGAGACCGGCAAGCGAATCGAGACGGCGCGATAAAACCAGGCAACGGCAGAGCAACAGGAGGAAACGAGTATGAAGTTCACCAGACGCGATGTAATCCGCACGACCGCAGCCGCGGCGGCCGGAGCCCTGGGCAGCCGCTTCGTCGGCTCGAGCGCATTCGCCCAGGAAGGCGTGACCTACAAGCCCGAGGAAGGCGCCAAGCTCAGGCTGCTGCGCTGGTCGCCCTTCGTGCAGGGCGACGAGGACCAGTGGCTGAAGAATACCAAGCGGTTCACCGAGGCGACGGGCGTGGAGGTGCGCGTCGACAAGGAAAGCTGGGAAGACATCCGTCCCAAGGCGGCGGTCGCCGCCAATGTCGGCTCCGGCCCCGACCTGATGTTCGTCTGGTTCGACGACCCGCACCAGTATCCCGACAAGCTGCTCGATGTGACGGGACTGGGTGATTATCTCGGCAAGAAGTATGGCGGCTGGTACGACGGCCCGAAACAATATGCGACGCGCGAGGGCAAGTTCATCGGCTTGCCGCTGGCCACCATCGGCAACGCCATCGTCTACCGCGAAAGCTGGGTCAAGGAGGCAGGCTTCTCCGAATTCCCAAAGGACACGGCCAGTTTCCTGGAACTTTGCAAGGCATTGAAGGCGAAAGGCCATCCCGCCGGCTTCACCCATGGCCACGGCGTCGGCGACGGCAACAATTACGCGCATTGGCTGCTATGGAGCCACGGCGGCCAGATGGTCGACGAAGCCGGCAAGGTGACGATCAACAGTCCGGAGACGCTCAAGGCGATCCAATATGCGCAGGAGCTCTACAAGACCTTCATCCCCGGCACCGAAAGCTGGCTCGACGTCAACAACAACCGCGCATTCCTGGCCGGGGAAGTGAGCGTGATCGCCAACGGCATCTCAGCCTACAACACAGCGAAGATCAACAAGGACAAGGACCCGAAGCTGGCCGAGATCGCCAAGGACATCCGCACGACCAACATGCCGATCGGTCCGGTCGGGAAATCGGTCGAGCTTTTCCAGGTGACCACGGCCGTCATCTTCAACTACACGCCCTACCCGAATGCCGCCAAGGCCTATTTGCAGTTCATGTTCGAGGACCCGCAAATGTCCGACTGGATCACTTCGTCGGCGGGCTATTGCTGCCAAACGCTGAAAGCCTTCGACAACAACCCGGTTTGGAAGGCCGACCCCAACAATGCAGCCTACGCGAAAGCCTCGGCGACGCTGCGCCCCAACGGCTATGCCGGGCCGCTCGGCTATGCATCCGCCGCGACAATGGCTGACTACGTGCTGGTGGACATGTTCGCCAAGGCGGTGACGGGCCAGGCGACGCCGCAGGAAGCGATGGAGGAGGCCGAAAAACGCGCCAATCGCTATTACCGCGTCTGATCCTGGCGCAGTTTGAAGCAGGATGACCGCGCTTTGCGGCTTACTCAAGCCAAGCGCGGTCAGCCACAGTTCCACCCGCATGAGAAGGAGCCCGCGCCATGGCCGTGCCGTCCGTTGCCGTTCAGACGCGCCCGTCGATCCGTTCGAGGCTCGCCGAGAGCAGGAACGCTCTCGGCTTCGGCTTCATGCTGCCGGCGGCGGCGCTGCTCCTGGTCTTTCTCACCTATCCGCTCGGGCTCGGCGTCTGGCTCGGCTTCACGGACACGCGCATCGGCCGGCCCGGCATCTTCATCGGCGTCGAGAACTACGAATATCTGTGGAGCGACAGCGTCTTCTGGCTCTCGGTGTTCAACACGCTGCTCTACACGGTCAGCGCTTCGATCCTAAAATTCGTGCTCGGCCTCTGGCTGGCTCTCATCCTCAACGAGAAGCTGCCCTTCAAGTCGTTCTTCCGCGCCGTCGTGCTGCTGCCTTGGGTCGTACCGACGGTGCTGTCGGCCATCGCCTTCTGGTGGATCTACGACTCGCAGTTTTCGATCCTGTCCTGGGCGTTGCAGCAGATGGGCCTGATCGACCACCGCATCAATTTTCTCGGTGACCCGACCAATGCGCGCGCCTCGGTCATCGCGGCCAATGTGTGGCGCGGCATTCCCTTCGTCGCCATCACGCTGCTTGCCGGACTGCAGACCATTCCGCAATCGCTCTACGAGGCCGCTACGCTCGATGGCGCCAGCCGCTGGCAGCTGTTCCGCTACGTGACCCTGCCGTTGCTGACGCCGATCATAGCCATCACCATGACATTTTCGGTCCTGTTCACCTTCACCGATTTCCAGCTGATCTATGTGCTGACCCGCGGCGGGCCGGTGAACGCCACGCATCTGATGGCGACATTGTCCTTCCAGCGCGGTATTGCGGGCGGCCAACTGGGCGAAGGCGCGGCAATCGCGGTCGCCATGATTCCCTTCCTGCTGGCCGCGATCCTGTTCAGCTATTTCGGACTGCAACGGCGCAGATGGCAGCAAGGCGGCGGAGACTGACATGGCCGCGATCAAGGAAGTCGAGCGCCTGGAGACCGACGAAGGCGGCATGGGCTACCTGCAAAGCCTGCCGCGGCGGGTGGTGACGGTCTATCTGCCGCTGCTGGTGTTTCTGATTGTCCTCTTGTTTCCGTTCTACTGGATGACGATCACGGCTGTTAAGCCCAATATCGAGATGACCGACTATGTGAACTACAATCCGTTCTGGGTCGTGCATCCGACGCTGGAGCACATTCGCTATCTGCTCTTCGAGACCTCCTATCCAGGTTGGTTGCTCAACACGATCATCATTTCGACCGCCGCAACTTTCCTGTCGCTGGCGGCTGCCGTGCTTGCTGCGTATGCGATCGAGCGGCTGAGGTTTTCGGGGGCACGGCAGGTTGGCCTCGCCGTCTTCCTCGCCTATCTCGTGCCGCCTTCTATCCTGTTCATTCCGCTGTCGGTGATGGTGTTCAATCTCGGTCTTTACGACACGCCGTTCGCACTGATCCTCACCTATCCGACCTTCCTCATCCCGTTCTGCACCTGGCTTCTGATGGGCTACTTCCGCTCGATCCCCTTCGAGTTGGAGGAATGCGCGCTCATCGATGGCGCGAGCCGCTGGCAGATCCTCACCAAGATCGTGCTGCCGCTGTCGGTTCCCGGTCTGATCTCGGCCGGCATCTTCGCCTTCACCTTGTCCTGGAATGAGTTCATCTATGCGCTGACCTTCATCCAGTCTTCGGAGAAGAAGACGGTGCCGGTCGGCGTGCTCACCGAACTCGTTCGCTCCGACGTCTATGAATGGGGCGCGCTCATGGCCGGCGCGCTGATCGGGTCGCTGCCGGTGGTGGTGCTCTATTCCTTTTTCGTCGAGCACTATGTTTCATCGATGACGGGCGCGGTGAAGGAATAGAAGCGCACCAGCGCCTGGCACGTGGCGTCGGGCTTGTGACCGGGGCTAGCAGAGCGACACCAACTTCGCCGCTTCGCGGATGGCTCGCGCGGCGCCCGGATTGCTGACCGGATAGCCAGAGATGAACCCCTCGACCGAGAAGCCGGGGAATTCGGTGCGCAGACGGTCCGCGATGGCTGCGGCCTCGCGACCGTCGCCTAGTGTCGCGTGGGCGAGCATCAGGAAGATCAGCACGTGCGGCGAATCCGGCGTGCTCCGTTGCAGCGCGGCTATGGCTTCCCGGTGCCTGCCGGCCGTGAACAGGACGCGCCCCTGCATGCCGAAATACCAGGGCGGGGCAAGCGGGTTGAGTCGCATGGCGCGCTCGATGAGCGGGATGGCTTCCGCCGGATCGCCGGCGACCAGAGCCTTGCTGCCGGCAAGCAGCGCCAGCGTGTCGGCATGGTTGGAACCGCATTCGAAGGCGCGCCGGTGCGCCCTTTCAGCTGCCTCCAAATCGCCGAGGCAACCCATGAGATCGCCGAAGCAGTTGTGCGCAGTGCTGTCGCTCGGATCGAGCCGCAGCGCATTCTCGGCCGCCCAGCGCCATTTGGCGATCGAGGCGCTCAGATTGTCTCCGAAGCCGTTGCACGCCTCGATCGAATAGGCGTAGGCAAGTTCGGTCCAGGCCTTGACCAGCGTCGGGTCAAGCTCGAGCGCGCGTGAAAACAGCCTGATGGCTTCCCTGTTGCCGCTGCGGCTGAAGGTGTTGTGCTGCTCGACGCCCAGCAGATAGCAGTCATAGGCGCGCAGGCTGGCCGGCGGCTTGCGAAGAATTGCATTGCGGCCGACCGTGGCGATCGCTCCGAAACAGCCGGCAAGCACGTTGATCACGCTTTCGGTCAGGCTGTCCTGCAGCGCGAAGATGTCCTCGACGGGCCGGTCGAAGCGTTCGCTCCACAGGCTGACGCCGGTTCGCGCATCGGCCAGCTCCATCGTAAGCCGCACTCGCTGGGTGTCGGCGCGCAACTGACCAGACAGAAGATAGGCAGCGCCTAGGGCCTTTCCGTCGGCGGCGAAATCGACCGGCTTGCTGCCCAGCGCCTTCATGGTGTGGAAGGCAATGACCGGCAGATCCGCGTAGCGCGCAAGGTCGATGGTGATGTCGGACGACAGCCCGCGAGCAAAGCGGCGCCATTGCTCGTCGGCGTTCAGGCATTCGACGGGAAATATCGCAAGGACCGGCGAAGTGTCGGGCATGGCCGGCATGGCTGTGACGGCGTTGATATGCATGGCGAGCGCGACCTTGCTGCGGACGCCGAGCTTTTCGTAGATCGCGGCGAGATGGGTGCGCACGGTGGATGGCGCGATGAACAGCGCCTCGCCGATCTCGCGATAGGTCAGGCCAGCCGCGAACCTTTCCGCCACCGCACGCTCGCGCTCGGACAAGGCCGGCACAGGCTGGCGCGCTGAAAGCGCGGCCGGTATGGACGCAGCGTCGTGGTTCATCTCGATTCCTGCACGCGGACGGCGACATTATCAACGCCCCGCCCCCCGCAAAATACTACAAATGCAGGACACAAAACACTGCATGCAGCCGATGGATCGACCGAGCGTGGCGGTTCAGGCTCCCGGCGTGCCCTCGATGAGGGCCGTTCTTGCGAGGAGCCGACGATGAAACCAATATTGAACACGATTTCCGATTTTTACGGCGCCGTGCGGCTCGACCTCCGCGACCCGCCGGCCGGAGAAAGCTTGACGCGTCATCCCGGGGTGCTCGGCCTTTTGGCCGTGTGGCACGAACGAGCCTGCTTCCGCGAGGAGCTGGCGCTCAAGGCGCGCTATACGCCATATCTGATCGGCGATATCGGTCTGACCATGGACGAGGTACGGGAGGAGCTCGCTAAACCGTTCTGGCGCCGATAGGCCTCAGAAACTCACCACCACCGCAGCCGCGCTCCGCGTCGCCGGCCCATGAAACGCCGCCTCGATGTTGTTGCCATCAGGGTCGAGCAGGAAGCAGGCATAGTATCCGGGATGGTAGCGGCGTTCGCCCGGCGCGCCATTGTCCTTGCCGCCGGCGGCGAGCCCGGCATGGTAGAAGGCATCGACCATGGCGCGGTCCTTCGCCTGGAAGGCGAGATGGTGACGGCCGGTGAGCACGCCTTGGGCGGAACGGCTGTCGGGGGTCGAGACGAACAGCTCGTCGGCCCAGAAATGGTCCTCAGCGCCGCCGCCGATCGGGATGCCCAGCACTTCGAACAGGCTGCTGTAGAAGCGCCGGCTGGCCTCGATGTCGCGCACCACCAGGTGAAGGTGATCGATGAGCCGGCCGCGATAGAGTTCCATGGGATGCTCCTGGTTGGGAGGGTAAATCTAGATGGGACGGGTGTGCGGTCAATGACGGGCACTGCCGGCTGCTGACACTTCAGCCACTCGGGGGCAGCGCCTGGGACAACGAAATCGGCCCCTCAAAAAAAATCTGGATAAAAAATGCAACCAGATTGTAGGACCGGCTCCCGCTCCGGCGTCCTTCGGACGCAAACGGCCCGGTGGACTGGAAAAACCGTGCCGCATCAAACAGGATGCCTTTCGGCATGGGAGCAGAACCATGAACCATTCCTATCGTTGGGTCATCGTCGCGGCCGGCGCGCTGATGACCTGCGTGGCGCTCGGCGCCATGTTTTCGTTGGCGATCTTTCTGGAGCCGATGTCGCTCGACACAAACTGGTCGCGCACCGGCATTTCCAGCGCCATGACCTTGAATTTCCTGGTGATGGGCCTCGGCGGCTTCGCCTGGGGCGCGATCTATGACCGGGTCGGCGCCAGGCCCGTGGTGCTTGCGGGCGCGGTGCTGCTTGGCCTGTCGCTGGTGGTGGCGAGCCGGGCGACCTCGCTGCTGGTCTTCCAGCTCAGCTACGGCGTCATCGTCGGGCTGGCGGCCAGCGCCTTCTTCGCGCCGATGATCGCGCTCACCACCGCCTGGTTCTACACCAATCGCAGCCTCGCCGTCTCGCTGGTCTCGGCCGGCATGGGCGTGGCCCCGATGACCATCTCGCCCTTCGCCCGCTGGCTGATCACGGCCTATGACTGGCGCACCGCCATGTTCGACATCGGCGTCATGGCCTGGGTGCTCTTGTTGCCCGCCGTCTTGCTGGTGCGCCAGCCACCGGCGGCGGTCGCAGCCAGCGACGGCACGCCGGCGCCCGTCACCGACGATCGAGGCATGAGCGTCGGCCAGGCGCTGCGCTCGCCGCAATTTATCGTGCTGGGCCTCACCTTCTTCGCCTGCTGCGCGGCGCATTCGGGCCCGATCTTCCACATGGTGAGCTATGCCATGTCCTGCGGTGTGGCGCCGATGGCGGCCGTGTCGATCTACAGCGTCGAGGGGCTGGCCGGCCTTGGCGGGCGCGTGCTCTACGGCGTGCTCGGCGACCGGCTGGGCGTCAAGCCGGTGCTGGTCACCGGGCTCGCTATCCAGGGCCTGGTGATTGCCGCTTATCTCACCGTCGGCCAGCTCGAGCAGTTCTACCTTCTGGCCGTCATCTTCGGCGCCACCTATGGCGGCGTGATGCCGCTTTACGCGGTGCTGGCGCGCGAATATTTCGGCCTGCGCATCATCGGCACCATCCTCGGCGCGGCCACGATGCTCTCCAGCCTCGGCATGTCGCTCGGGCCGCTTGCTGGCGGCATGATCTACGACGCCACTGCCAGCTATCACTGGCTGTTCATCGGCTCGGCGCTGATCGGGTTGGGCGCGGCCGGGATCGCGATCGCCTTCCCCCCGCAGCCGAGCCGGCAGAAGCTGCAGATGGCTTGAAGGCGATCGGAAGCGGCCGCCCGACGGAAGGCGGCCGCTGCAACTGACGCCCGGTGAAGCCCGGGCGCGCGCGATCAGGAAGACCGATGGCGCCCAGTTTCAGGCCGACAGATTGTCCATTATCACCGACGTGTAACCGGAACCACTCGCAGGCATGGTATCGACCGCTCTCGACCGCCGCTTCCGGGCCGTCAGCGCGATCACCAGCGCGCAGCAGACGGCATTCAGCCAGTTGATCGCGGCCAATATCGGGTCGTCGAGATTGACGCCGGCATGGAGGCCTGTGGTGGCGTTGGCGCCGGTCCACAGCAGCCAGGTCGTGTAGGAGATTGCCGAAGCGCCGTTCTCGTCGCGCGCCACGCGCAGGATCTGCGGCAGGTAGGAGACGACGCGCAGGCCGTTGAACAACGTGAACAGATAGAAGGACAGATCGCCAAGCGTCATTCGCGCGCCTCCCAAGCAGCCGGAAGCGGCATAAAGAGCCATGCGCGATCGGCCTGTGAGGCTTTTCACATGCGCAACTTAAAAGTGCGCTTAGACTTTCGAAAGGTTACCGGCATGATCCGGCCGGGAAGGTCTGGCTCCCGCAACCAGCCAGGCCTAACGTCCGTGCCGGTCACGCCATCGAGGGACATCTGCATGGCAAAGACGCTGGACAGTCTTCAAACGCTTTCGCGGGTGCTGCTGCTGCTCGCCGCGACGGTAATCGCGACCGCGGTTTCCTATCACCCGCCCTTCCGCTATTCGCGCGTGCTCGAGGGGCTGACCCGGCTCAACCGGCTCTATGACGAGTTGACCGGCGACATCGGGGCCAACGCGACGCTAGTTTATCGCGCGCAGCTTGCACCAGCCTTCGCCAAGGCGCCCTCCGCCGAGGCGGACGCCTTGAAAGCCATGGAATTCGTGCCGGAAGTGCTTACCGCCAGCGCAAACGGGAAAACCATCCCGATCCCTCTGACTAGCCCGGACCTGACGATGCTGGAGCTCAATGGATACGCCAATTCCAACTGGCCAGCAGTCTCCTACACCGTGCTCACGCTCGATCCCGCGCAATTCGCCAAGTTCGTGGACGACGCGCAGAACATGCCGGCGTGGAACGGCTTGATCGTGGCGAAGGATCTGATGGTCGAGGTTGGCGAGCCTGATCCAAAGACAAGACTCTGCGATCTCGTCTTCCGTTCGGAGAGCTGGGAGCAACAGCGACGGTCCAGCCTCGTCACCAGAATCGGCTGTTCGGCAGCAGCGGCGCAAGACGTGACGCCCTTTTGGTTCAATTTCTACGTCAGGGCGCAGAAGCAACTTGGGTTGCTGTCCGGTGGCGTGCAGATACCGCAGGATATCGCGCTCCTGCCGCGATCGATTGCGCGCGACAAGCTCGCCACGCTGGCGACATCCGAGACCGCCGAAGAGACCGGTGATGTCCTTGGAGCCAAACTCGGCATCGCCGGCGTGCTCAATATCGGCCCGATCGTCATCATCGTCATACTCGCGATGATGCTCGGCCAAGCGCGTTGGGCCCGCACGCTTTCCGACAAGGATCCTGCCGAAAGTGCCTTCTGGTTCAGCCAGTTTCTGGGCTGGTCCTCGTTCGGCTTCGTCGCCGCGCTTTGGGCGCTGCCTTTCGTGGCAGCCGGCATGGCGACCGATGTCACTTATGTCGAGCCGCAGGAACTCCTCAGCAAACCTTGGTACGATCCGGCGCTGATCCATTCGCAGAGATGGTTTATTGCCGCGCTTGCCATCAGCTTTGTCCTGTCGACATGGCTGGCCATCGAAAACTGGAGGGCGGCGCGCGCATGGCGGAAGCGACTGGAGGCGGCCGCCGCGAGACCCGACGATACGAAAGACGAGCCGACCGTGGTGATCCTTTCGAGCCAGGAGCTTGCTGTCGAGGCGCCTGCCCCGATTGTGCAGGAAGATCCTCCCGCGAAGGCTTCGCAGCCCCGTGCCAAGCGTCAGCGATCGGCAGGCTGAAGATACCCGCTTGGGCCGCCGCCCGGCCGCTCAGCCCGTGCCCGTGCCCGTGCGCACCGCCTCGCGGTCGCTCTCGTCGCGCTTCACCCGCTCGTCGGAGATCAGCACCACTGGGCATGGGCTGCGCCGCAGGACGGCTGTCGTCGTCTCGCCGAAGATCAGCTCCTCGCCCTGGCGCCGCGCCACGCCCATGACGATCAGCGCCACGTTGCGGCCGGCCTGGCGGGTGATGGCGTCGGCGGCGGCGGCTCTGCTGCGGATCGCCGTCTCGATCTCGACGCCGTAGCGGTCGGCAAGCGCGACGATGTCCTTCAGCACGGCTTCCCTGCGGCGGTGCGAGACGGTGTCGCGCAGCTCGTCGCGGCCGGCCCGTGCGACATAGAGCGTCTTGACGCGCGCGCCGGTGACGGCGGCGACGGCCAAAGCCAGTTCGGCGCCGCGGCGGGCAACCGCCGTGCCGTTGACCGGCACCAGTATCTTGCCCGATCGCGGGCCGAGCCGAGGCATCTGGCGGCCGGCGGTGGCCGGCTTCAGCACCAGGCAGAGCGGCCCGTCGAAGGCGCCGGCGACCTCGTTCAGCCGATGCGAGAAGGCCCCCTTGGAAGTGACCGCGCGGCCGAGGCCGACGAGCAGCATGCCGTAGCCCTTGCGCGCCTCCTTGGTGACAGCCTCGGCCGAGAGCTCCTCATGCTGGCGGCGGGTGACCGGGGCTTCGCGCACCGGCGTCTCGTCGCCTTGCTTCGCCGCCTCACGGCTGTCCTCGGCGCCCTTCTCGATTTCCTCCAGATGCAACCCTTCGGTCGGCTCGGCATCGATCTCGCCGCTGGAATGCAGCACCGTCGTCGGCTTGCCGGCGCCGATGACGCCTGCTAGATAGGCGGCGAAGCGGCCGACGATACCCTCGTCGACCACCACCAGCAGCCGCTCCAGATTGGCGACGAAGCCGCGCTGGTCGATGTCCTCGCGCTCCAGTCTTTTCTGCTCGCCCTCGCCCATCGGCAGGCGGCGCAGGGCCCAGCGCAATGTCGGCGGCATGGCCAAGGTGGTGATGACCGCCATGGTGACGATCATGGTGAAGAGGTTGTGCGACAGCACGCCCATCGACAGGCCGATCGAGGCGACGATGACCTCCGTGGAACCGCGCGCGTTCATGCCGCAGCCCACCGCGACGCCTTCGGCGCGGCTCATGCCGGCGACCTCTGCGCCGATGAAGGCGCCGCCGAACTTGCCGATGCTGGCGATGATGACCAGCGCTACCGTCAGCAGCGCAAGCTGAGGATCGAGAAGCACGGTGAGGTCTGCGGATAGTCCGGCGACGCCGAAAAACACCGGCATGAAAAGGGCGGTGATGATGCCACGCAGCTGCCCTTCGATGTGGCGCGACAGGATCGGCGACTCGCCGACCAAGATGCCGGCGACGAAGGCGCCGAGCACGGTGTGCACGCCGATCAGATCGGTGATCAAGGCCATGGCGCCCATGATGGCGAGGATGACGGTGACGACCGCATACTCGGAGCGGAAGGTGTCGTTGGTCCAGCGGATGGCATCGAAGACGATGCGGCGCCCGAGTGTGAAGGAAAACGCCATGAAGGCGGCGACGCCCATAATGATGAAGGCCAGGCCGCCGATCTCGATGCGTCCCTTGGTGGCGATGCCGATGGTGATGGCGATGATTACCCAGCCGATCGTGTCCTCGATGATGGCCGACGAGACTATGATCTGGCCAAGGTCGCGGCGCATGAAGTTCATGTCGCGCACCACCATGGCGACGATCTTGACCGAGGAGATGGAGAGCGCGGTGCCGAGGAACAGCCCGGCAACGATGCGTTCGCTTCCTGCGGCAAGCAGCGTGGCCGGCATGAACTGGGCGGCGACGAAGCCGAGCGCGAAGGGCACCGCCACCCCGGCGGCCGATATGGAAAAACAGGCGCGGCCGACGCGGCGCACGAGCCGCAGATCCGTTTCCATGCCGGTGAGCAGGAGCAGCATCAACACGCCGAGCTGGGCGATGGCGTTGATCATCGACTTTTGCGAGGCGTCACCGGCAAAGACCAGCCGCTCGGCCGCCGGCCAGACCCAGCCGAGCAGCGAAGGCCCAAGCAGGATGCCGCCGATCAGCTGTCCCATCACCGCCGGCTGACCCAGTATTTCCAGCACCTCGCCGATGCCGCGACCGACGACAAGGAGCAGGATGAGTTCGGCGACGAAAATGCCTTCCGAGGACATGCCGGTCTTTTCGGCGGCGAAGGCGACGACGGGTATCAGCAGAAGCGCGACGGCAGCTAACACGACCGACCGGCGCCGATTGAGTATTTTGGACAAGCTGTCTCCCCTCGATTTCGCGTCATAACGGTTTGGCCGGTGGTTCGGTTGCACGGGGTCGGAGCTGCCAATCTCCCCCTTCGTGGGGGAGATGTCCGGCAGG
>NZ_VFWS01000510.1:0-1194 GCF_006443065.1 Mesorhizobium sp. B1-1-5
TCGTAATCGAGATCGGTGCGGGTCCAGTCCACCAGGGGCATGAAATTGAACCAGATGATATGGATGCCGTTGGCCGCAACCGCTTCCATGCTGGCGATCCAGGCCTCGATCTCGGCTTTCGCCTCGCCGCCGTGACGCTTGACAGCGTCGGGGACCGGTATGCTTTCAACGACCGACCAGACAAGCGGCGAGCGGTCGGACGGCGTATCCTCGATCATCGCCTTGCGCGTCGCCACCTCCGCCTTCGTCCAGGCACGCCCGATCGGGACTTCGTGCAACGCCGATACGCTATCGGTGGCGCCGGCCTGACGCACGGCATCGAGCGGAACCCCCGCATCCGGCCCAAACCATCTCCATGCCTCGCGCATTCGTCATTTCTCCAACTATTTCAGGGCTGGTCGGCTCAAATAAACCAGTCGGGGTAGGCGTCGCGCAGTTGCTCGACATCGGGAATGACAGCGCCCAGGTGGATTCGCATGGCCTCGCAGGCAGCCTTCACGTCATGCGCCCCTATAGCGTTGCGGATGACCGTATGCTCGCCAATCACATGGTCCATGCGGCCGAGCGCGGGCAGCGTCATGCGTCGCGCCCGGTCGATCTGCACCTTGACCGGCTTCAGATAGTTCCAGATGCCGGAATAGCTGGCTATTCGGGCAATCGCCTCGTGACAGGCCTCGTCGGCCTCGTGAAAGCCGTTCATGTCCTGTCGTTCGGCAAGGAACCGCTGCCGCGCCAATATGTCGTCGAGCTTTCCCACATCGTTGCCGTTTGCGCATTGCGCGGCCTTTTCGACCGTGGCGCCTTCCAGCGCCTTACGGATGACGACGGCTTCGGGAATGAGCGAGATCGGTATCGGCGCGACGAAGGTTCCCGACTGAGGATAGATATTGACCAGCCCGTCTTCGACCAGACGAATCAACGCCTCGCGCACCGGCGTGCGGCTGACACCGAAACGCTCGGTCAGCACCTTTTCATTCAAGGCGTTGCCGGGCTTAAGCTGCATGGATACGATCGCCTCGTGCAGTTCGCGGTATACTGCGGACGCAGCCGTCGTACGCACGATGCCCGGCCGACGCATCTTCGTTCGAACGGGGGCGGCGTCGCGGTCGGAGCCCGCAATGCCCGCATGCGCCTTTGCTGATGTCATTTCTCGATCCCCGATCTTCAATCAGTTGCATATTAATATATTATTCC
>NZ_VFWS01000511.1:0-1191 GCF_006443065.1 Mesorhizobium sp. B1-1-5
GCCTTTGCGGCATCCGCGGCCTTGCGGTTGCGTTCGGCCTGGGCTTCGAGCGAGGCGATCAATTCCTTCAGGCTGCTGGCCTTGGCCGCGAGCGCCTCGGAATGCTGTCGCTCGGCCGACAACTGCGCCTGCGTGTCGGCTTCGAGCTTCTGCTTGGCTTCCAGCAGCATGCCGAGCCGCTTCTTCTCCGCCGTCTGCTCGCCGACTGCCGCCGTCAGCCGTGCCCGCTCGGCCTCGATCGAGGCCGTCACTCGTGTCTGCTCCTTGAGGTCGGCCAGGAGCCTGTCGGTCTGCTGGCGCAATTCAGGCACCACGGCGCCAAGCAAGATGGCGCTGCGCACCGACGACAGCGCGTCCTCCGGCTTGACCAGGATCGCCGGCGGCGGGTTCAGCCCCATGCGCTGCAATGCGCCCAGCACCTCCGCCAGCACGTCGCGCCGCGCCATCAGCGAGGCGCGGATCTTCTGCTGCTGGGTCTTCAGCCCCTCCAGCTTGGCGCCGATGTCCTCGATGTCCTGCCCAAGCTTTTGCTCGGTCATTGCCGACTGGATCAGCGCGGCGGTGATCGAGGCGTGGTCCTTCTTGACCGCGGCGATGTCGGCGGCCAGCTTGGCCAGCCGCTCGGACGACAGGCTTATCTCCTTGGAGATCTGTTCGTATTCGGCGCGGCTCTGGTCCGGATCGGGGGCCATGTCGAGCGTGTTCTCGGCCCATGCGGCATTGAGCGAAAGGATGACCACCGCCGCCGCGATGCCGCAGCGCGCGCGCCAGGAGCCCGCTGTCGATGAGCCCGTCGTCGATTTCCAGCCTTCAGCCATGCGGGATGGACTCTATCTGCGGCTTCGTTAACGAACCATCAACCATATTAATGCGCATCGCCCAAAACTGTGCAGCGGTTTCGCACACCGGTGAGCAAAATAGGGAAAGCCGGCCCGAAGCCGTGATCTTGCGCGGCATTGGGGCGGAATTCGGTGCGATGCGACCTTCAGGTTCTGTGATAGGGGTGGCCGGACAGGATCGTCGAGACCCTGTAGAGCTGCTCTGCCAGCATCACCCGCACCAATTGGTGCGGCCATGTCAGCGCACCGAAAGACATCACCAGCTCGGCCTGGGCGCGCAACGACGGATCGTGGCCATCGGCGCCGCCTATGGCCAGCGCCAGCGCCTTGCGGCCAGCGTCGCGCAATTGGC
>NZ_VFWS01000512.1:0-1191 GCF_006443065.1 Mesorhizobium sp. B1-1-5
GCTCGAGAGCCCTGACGACGGCCTCTAATGCCTTGGCCGTGACCTCGGCCATGGCGGCATCTTCGTCCTTGATGTTGCCGATGCGGATCAGCCGGCCAAGCGGCGCGTGATAGCGCGAGACACAGCCCGACAGTTCGACGAAGACCGGCTCGCCGCTGCGATAGATGCCGTCGCCCCAGGTCGTGTGCTCCTCGCCGAGCCGGGCGGCGGGCCGGATGAACGGGCCGAAGCCCGGCGCGTGGCCACCATCGCCGCCACGCATTGGGCGGCAACCTCCTGCTCGGCGGCGCCGTCGGAGATGGCAGCGATGGCGGCACCTGCCGCAGCATCCGTGACCTTGGCGGCGCGGCGCATCAGCACCTGTTCCTCGGCGCTCTTCACCAACCGCATCTTGTCGACCAGTCCCGAGACGTCGCTCCACTTGGCGTCGGCCTGCGCCTCAAGCTTCAGGGCGAGGCCGTGGCTGAGGCCGGACGTCCAGTTTTCGATGCCGATCCGTTTGCCGGCCAGGCCGAGTTCGGAAATGACGCGCGCGGCGAGGTCGGCCGCGGTCTCGCTGTCGGAGTGACCGCGGAATTCTGCTGCCTTCACCTGATTCTCGATCGTCACCTTCTCCATCGACCGGGTGACCAGGATAGGACGCCGGTCGAGCGTGACGATCAGGAGGTGCGGCGCGAAATAACCCCAATGGTCGAGGCCGGTGAGGTAGAAAACAGTCTCCGGCGAGGCGAAGACGGCGGCGTCGAGCTTGCGCTCTGCCAATGCCGTGCGAACTTTCGACAAGCGGCCGGCGATCTCGGCTTCGGAAAAGGGATTGCGGTCCATTGAGGTGTCCTTGAGTTGCCGGTCCTGGGCTGATGGTCAGTCGATGAAGATGGGATCGCGGGTCACGTCGCAGAGCCGCTCGCCGCCGCCTTCGCTGGCGCTGGGATCCTGGCAGATGATTGAGATCGAAGCCGGCCTTTGCCATGCGTTGCTTCACGTCGGCCAGGCGCCGCGCGTATTCCGCCTTGGTGGGCCCGCCCGACGCGTCCAAAGCCGTTTTCCTTCCTGCCCTCATCCAAAGGCGGTTCGTATCGCATCGAGAAAGCACACCTTAATTGTGCACAACTTGCGCATCACAAAGCCGCACAATCAAGCCCAATGGCGATTTTTCCAGATTCGTACAGTGCGTCTTGCGATATGTCCAGA
>NZ_VFWS01000513.1:0-1191 GCF_006443065.1 Mesorhizobium sp. B1-1-5
CAAACGATAGCGATCACGTGACTGTCTGGCCAGCCTCGCGGGAGAAGGCTCGACGCGCGGCCGAGTTGACCATCAATGCATTCGGCCGGGCCGGCAGCGGCGGCCATCTCTCGATGGATAGCAACATCCCCATTGGCCGTGGCATGGGCTCCTCCACCGCCGACGTTCTGGCAAGCATCCTGGCGGTATTGAATTGGTTGGAGATCGATGCGGCGTCGGATGAGGTCATGCAGCTCGCGGTCAGCGCGGAAACGGCCTGTGACTCCACTTTGTTCAGGCAGCAAGCGGTGCTGTTTGCGCACCGGGACGGCATCGTGATGGAGGCATTCCGCAAGCCGCTGCCGCCGATCGACTTCATCAGCATCGATACCACCCCCCTGCTCACGGTCGATACGCTTGAATTCGAGCCGGCGCGTTACGATCACCTGGAGATCGAGACCTTTCGGCCGCTTCGAAGCCTGTTGCGAACAGCCATCAAGAATGCGGACGCCCGCATGCTGGGCAGGGTTGCGACGGCGAGCGCGCGGATCAACGAGCGGTTTCTTGCCAAACCACGGCTGAGAGAGATCGAAACCGTCGGTGACCGCTTCGGCGCCATTGGCGTTCAGGTCGCTCACAGCGGCACGGTCGTCGGACTGATGTTCGACGCTAGAGACCAGAATGCATCCGTAAACATCGATCGCGCGGCAGGCGCTCTGCGTCAGTCCAATTTCGAGCCGACGATCTTTCGCCATTGAACGCCTGGCACGCAGGAGTAACCCATGTCGACCCGTGCGCTGATGCGAAAGCTGGAAGATTTCGAGGGCCCGCGCCTTGTGGCGCTCGGCGGAGCTCTTTTCGGCGCCAGCTTCTTCCTGATGAAGCTGCTGCCAGCCCGGTTCATGCTCGAGCGGGCTGTGGAACGCGATCAATTGAAGCCTGAAGCCACGATCTGCGAATCCTCGTCGGGAACGTTTGGCCTCGCGCTTGCCATGCTGGCGGTTCAGCAGGGATACCGGCTGATCCTCGTCAGCGACTGGGCGCTCGATCGCCATCTTCATCGACGTCTGATCGAGCTCGGCGCCGATGTTACGATTGTCGATAGTCCGGCTGCCTCGGGCGGCCTTCAGCAGGCCCGGCTCGACCGACTGCACATTCATTTGCGCGACATTGCCGGTAGCTACTGGCCCTCGCAGTACGACAATCCCGACA
>NZ_VFWS01000514.1:0-1190 GCF_006443065.1 Mesorhizobium sp. B1-1-5
GAAAGGCGGGCTCTCGAGCTGCACTTCGCACTCCCGCTCCGCTTCTCTGCGTTCTTGCGTATAGCCAGGGCTATCGACTGGTTGATCTCGCCGTTGACCTTGCCGTCGAAGCGGGCGAGGGGATCGAAATCGGTCCAGACTTCCTCGACCGTGGCGAGGTCCGACACGACGGCAAGCGCATCCTCGAGACGTTCGAAGAACGTGGTATCGTCCACCATGCCATCATCGATCACGTCGGCGGTATCGGCATCTAGGCCTTCGGCAACGGCGTCGATCGTGATCTCGCCGGTGTCAGGGTCGATGGTCTCTGCCGGACCGGTGATCTGCGCTGACGGCGGTGCGGGCGGCTTCGGCGGGACAGGCCTGGCTATCGGCGTGACATCGCGCATCTCGGCGATCAATTCACCAAGTCGACGTTCAGCTCGGATGCGGATTTCTGCGGCGTCTGCCTCCAGGTCCTTGTTCTTGGCCTGGCGGGCATAGGCGCGCATGGCCTCGGCCTTGTCGCGAAGGTCTTTGACCTCATCGACCGACTTGGCCTCAGCCAGAGCGCGGACCGCCGCATCGTAGCGGACGAGAGCGCTTGGTGGATGATCGCCGGCGGACGCTGTGCGGATCACGCTGCCTGCTCCGATGAGGGGACGGTCGGTCGGACAGGGAAGAAGTCGCGGTGCGTTAGATCGATGCCGTTTGCCTCGGCATATTCGAGGATGACTGGCTGCTCACCCTGTGGGATCAAGCCACCGGTGCCACCGCGCTCCTTCGAGTACATCCAGCGGTACACCCGCGAGACGTGCTTGCCGGTGATTTTGGCAATGTTCTCGATGCCGACTTTGGCGATGATTGACTTTGCGGGTTCAAGATGCGTTTCGCTCATAATCGGGATATTTGCGATTATCGCGATTTTATGTCAAGCGAATTTTGCGAAGTTCGCGATGGATAATTTTGCGCAAATCGCGAATGTGCGCTGATGGATGACCCGCAGCGCGAACTCAAACAATGGCTTGCCGAGAAGGTAAGCCCACATGGCGAAGCTATTCGGCTTTCGCAGGCGACGGGACTCAGCAGCGACAAAATAACTCGTTCTAAGGAGTTAGAATCATCTGACCCGAAAAAACGCCGAACCCTTCAGTATGAAGAAATTCGAGCGATCGCGATGTACTTTAAGGAACTTCCGCCCGGCTATGAGG
>NZ_VFWS01000515.1:0-1189 GCF_006443065.1 Mesorhizobium sp. B1-1-5
CAATCGAAGGATCGAGGCATGACCGATCACAGCGGCGGGACGGAGGATGGCGACGCATCCGCGATACTGATCCCGCTCCACGAGGCACGCCGTGCGCGCCTCGACCAGCCGGTGCGCTTCGAGCGGCGCGAACTGGACCAGATCCTGAAACTCTACGGGCGCATGGTCGCCGCCAATGAATGGCGCGACTACGCTATCGATCATCTCACCGACAGGGCCGTGTTTTCGGTGTTCCGCCGGGCCAGCGAGGTGCCGCTGTTCCAGATCGTCAAGGACCCGAAGCTGGCACGCAAACAAGGCGCCTTCGCCGTCATCGCCGCGGGCGGCCGCATCCTCAAGCGCGGGCAGGAGCTTGGCCGTGTGCTCGGCGTCTTCGACAGCAAGCTGAAGCTGGTCGAGGCCTGAACCGCGGCGCAATTGCTCGGTTGACCTCAGTCTTGGCGCTCATCTAAGCCCTTATTTTTCTTGGTGGAATTTCCGTTCCGGCAATGATTCCGGATCTGGCGGGGCGGATGCCCCGCCGTTCAGCGCCAGTTGCATGAACACCGTGTCCAGCCAGCGGCCGTGCTTGTAGCCGGAGCCTTCGAGGCGGCCGGAATGACGAAAGCCGAGCTTTTCGTGCAGCTTGACGGAAGCGCTGTCGGGATGGCCATCGCCGATCACCGCGACGATCTGGCGAAAGCCCGCAGCCTCGGCGGCCGCGATCAGGCTTTGCATCAGTTTGAGGCCGACACCCTGGCCCTTGGCATCAGGCGCGACATAGACGGAGTCCTCGACGACAAAGCGATAGGCCGGGCGCGGCCGGAAGGGACCGGCATAGGCATAGCCGAGCACGGCGCCATCCTTTTCCGCCACAAGGTAAGGGAAGCCGCCGGCCTGGAGCGTGTCGAATCGCGTGCCCATTTCGGCGCGACCTGGCGGCTCCAGCTCGTAGCTCGCCGTGCCGCGGGCCACAGCGTCGGCATAGATTTGCGTAATGGTGTCGAGGTCGGCCGCGCGTGCGGCCCGTATAACGATAGTGCTCATTCTTTATGCAGGCCTCTTTGTCTGCCTGCAATAACAGCAAAGGTCAGCGCAAAAGACAAGGGCGGCCGTTGGGCCGCCCCTTCCAAACCCGATGGTCCAGTCAGACCATGACACGGACCAGGCCTTAGCGGCGGTCGCCAATGAACTGGAGCTGGCACATGAA
>NZ_VFWS01000516.1:0-1189 GCF_006443065.1 Mesorhizobium sp. B1-1-5
TTTCTTGGCCTCTAGTGCTTTCGTTTCGAAAAATGTCACCCAACAGTCGATGTAATGCTGAACTGTGTGGCAAGCTCCTGGAACGACATCGTGCATGGCAACGTTGCTCCGTAAGCGGTTGCCGTTTCGAATGACCTGAACAGGCGCGAGGATAGGATTTCCTGATGAGCACCGTCGTGAACGCCAAAGGCATCCCTCTCCCCTACACGGGCACGTCCACCCATTGGTTCTCGGCGACCGGATCCGGGCCGGAATTGCACGGCACCTCCGGCAACGACTCCTTCTGGGGGGACGCCAGCGTCAACGTCACCATCTATGGCGGCGCGGGAGACGACTACTATCACCTCTATTCCACCAACAACAAGGTGGTTGAGGATCCCGGGACTGGCATCGACACGATCGACACATGGATGAGCTACAAGCTCCCCGACAATTTCGAGAATCTCGTCGTCACCGGCAACAATCGCTATGCGTTCGGAAATGCGTTGGACAACATCATCAAGGGTGGCTCGGGCCATCAGACGCTGGATGGCGGTCAGGGCAACGACGTGCTGATCGGCGGCAGCGCCGCCGACACTTTCATCATCACCAAGGGCAATGGAAGCGACCTGATCACCGATTTCGGCGCGGACGACACGGTCCGCCTCAATGGCTACGACTTCATGTCTTTCGACGACGTCAAGGCACATATGACCCAGGCAGGATCGAACCTTCTGCTGAACCTCGGATCCGACGAGGTGCTGGTCTTCAACACCACGACGGTGGACAAGCTGGCGCCCAGCCAGTTCGAACTGCCGATCGACAAGTCCGGAATGACGCTGTCCTTTTCCGACGACTTCAACACGCTCAGCCTTTGGAACGGCCATGATGGCACCTGGAATTCCAACTTCTGGTGGGGAGCGCCGAACGGAAGCACGTTGAGCAGCAATGGGGAGCTGCAATGGTACATCGACGCCAATTACGGCCCGACCAGCTCAGTCCACCCGTTCAGCGTGGAAAACGGGGTGCTCACCATCACTGCGGCGCAAGCGCCCGAAGACATCAAGCCACTGATCAACAATTACGAATACACCTCGGGCATCCTGACGACCCACGAAAGCTTCTCGCAGACCTACGGCTATTTCGAAATGCGGGCGGACCTGCCCGAAACGGCCGGAGCCTGGCCGGCCTTCTGGCTGCTGCCGGAAGA
>NZ_VFWS01000517.1:0-1187 GCF_006443065.1 Mesorhizobium sp. B1-1-5
GCTGGGGGCGGTCAGACCCTGACGCCCGCCGGCACCGGTCCCCAAGGATTTTCGCCCAGCTGAGGCGGCATAAGCCCGAAGACTAGCACGGCGATGCCGCCAATGAGCGGGATGAAGCAAAGCAGGGCAAACCAGCCGCTCAGGCCGGCGTCATGCGCACGCCGTACGAGGAGCGCAATGCAAGGCAAGATCAATCCCGAAAAGAACACCAGTAGGGGTATGAACCCTATGAACCCCATCGGCGTCCTGTCCGCGTTGGTTTCGAAGCCGTTGATCGCCAGTTCAACAAGTATCCCGAAGCCGAAAAGCGCGAGCACCCCGAGGGTGTAGAATAGCCAGAAGGCCCAGAATTCCTTGCGGCGGGAGCGTCCGGTGAAATTGCCATAATCCGCGATCACCGCGCGCCAGAAATAAGCCCACAGCCCTGTGGAGTAGGCGGGACGGCTTCGGGCAGAACGGCTGGTCTGCCGTGGCTGACTGGTGGTTGACGACGATGTGGCCGAGGCCGTGGCGACAATGTTGTGCGCCGTGCCGTCGCCCGGCTGGAACTCGACAAGGGTACCCTTGCCGAGGGGCAGTTCCAGGCTGAAATCGATACGGGAAAAGATGTAGCGTTTGCCGTCGGTTCCGTTGATGTAACCGTAGTCCTGGCCTTCGTCATAGTGGAACACCGTCCCGCGCATGCTCTGCCCCATTTCACATTGCGTCGCGAGACGCTACTTAAAGTTGCACGTAATTGCAATACGCACGCAGGGCTACGTTCTGGCGCCCGCCGGCACCGGTCCCACTGGTTCTCCCGGACCTGGGTCGGGATGAGCGCGAAGACCAGGATGATCAGGCTGCCGATGGTGGGGATCAGGATCACCAGGAAAAGCCAGCCGGTCAGGCCGATATCGTGCAGACGACGCACGGTCATGCCGAGGCCGGGCAGAAAGGTCGCAAGTAGGAAAAGGCCGAACAGGCCAATCGTCACCGCCGGCATTTCAGCGTCGTCGAGATTGCCCATCGCGGCATCGGCGAAAATGCCGATGCCGGTCACTGCCAGCAGCGCGACGAACCAGAACAGGCAATAGGCCCAGTATTCCTTGCGGCGGGCGCGGCCGGTGAAGTTGAAATAATTCTCGGTGATGCCGCGCCAGAAATAACCCGACAGGCCGGGCTCGGCCGGCCCGGTGCTGGCGGCGCGG
>NZ_VFWS01000518.1:0-1187 GCF_006443065.1 Mesorhizobium sp. B1-1-5
GGGCTGTCCTTGGCCTTGCCGCCGTTCCACTGCATGACGGCCATGCGGGCGCCGCGCGGCGAGCCTTGCGCAACACCGAGCAGCGACCCCATGCCGAGTTTCTTCATTTCCTTCTCGGCCAGGATCTCGACCTTGACGCCGAGGGCCTCCAGTTCCTTGGCGCGGGCGGCAAACTCGACCGGTCCCAGGACGTTCGCCGGCTCGTTGACGAGGTCACGTGCCAAAAGCACGCCGTCGATCACCGCCTCGGTCTCGGCGAAGGCCTTCTTCGCACCCGCCGGATCGGCGGTGTGGATGGTTATCTTGGCCGGCTTTTTCGGCTCGGCCTTGTCGCCTTGGCCATCGTCCTTGTCTTTCCTGGTCTTGTACTTATCGAAGGAATAGCTGCGCAGAAGAATACCCGCGGCAAGGCTGGCCGCCTGCGCACCGCTTGACGAGGCGCCGACCACGTCGAGCACCACCGCTACGTCCGTCGCCTTGCGCAGCGACCCCGCGATGGTGCCTCCAAGCTTCGTCCAGGCGTATTCGTCGAGCCCGGATACCTTGCCGACGCCGATCGCGACCAGCCTGTCGAGCGAGCTTGCCTGTGGCGTCAGCACTTCCACCACGCTGGCGAACTTGGCCGTGAATTCGGCCACAGGGAAGGCCCGTTCCAGCGGCTTGCCGGGATCATACGCCGCGGCGGTATCGCTCAGGCCGCCATCATCCGCCGCTAGCACGAAGACCGTCCGCTTCCTGTTCGCGGCGGTCTGCGGCGCGGAGAATTTTGCGAAGGCGATCGAGGGTCTCTGGTTCATCATGTCCTGCTTTCGGGGAATGCGCGGCTCGCGCGAAGCGGTTGGAAGCGATCCGCGACATTTGGTCGTTTTCCGGCATTTGGCAAGACTTTGCCAAACGGGCTCCCCATATGGCACATGAATCTACGGCGATTCGTCGCGGCACGGCTCCGCTTTTTGGCCGCAACCTGTTGTTAACCATCGATGTTCGCCCTTTCTTATCCAATCCCGCCGACACTCCGGCCCAACGTGGCGCGCGATGTGGGACGGGAACCGGATCGTCTGCCTGACAGAGCCCGACGCAGCCAGTTGTGCGGGCGTCGCCGGACGGCTACCCTTATCCGGTGGCATGATGCCGTTCGAGAAAATTGAGAATAGCCTTCATGAAGGTCGTTGAACGCTACATCATGC
>NZ_VFWS01000519.1:0-1186 GCF_006443065.1 Mesorhizobium sp. B1-1-5
GAATCGGAGCGCATGCGCAAAGTCGACCGGCTGGCGCTGGAAGCCATGATGATCGCGGGGCACGGCGAGGCGTGAGGCGTCTCGTCGCCGGGCTCAAGCGCTTCGTCATCATAGCAGTCGGCTATATCGCCGCCGTGCTGACCTCGATCCTGGTGCCTGTGCTGCTGATCGCTCTTCTGGAAGGGCTCGAATATGGCAACTGGTCCATCGTTTTCGCGTTCGACTGGCTGGTTTCCTTCCCGCTCGCGGTAGTGACAGTGGCGGTCTGCGCGCTGTTGATCGTCGGCCCCGCGATCTTCATGGCCGAACGCTTGTCGCTTCGGGGCTGGTTCTACTTCGCGGCCACGGGCGCGATCACGTCCATCGCATTCGGGGTTCTTGTCCCGGGCTCGGCCGGAGGGTTTGTTTTCAACCCGGGCTTTCTCGGCTTCCTGGCCACCGCCGGCATTGCCGCCGGTTCGGTCTACTGGTTTCTGGCCGGGCGCAAGTCCGGCCATCCCTTACGCCGGGATCAGCAATGACCCGTCTCGTCGCCTATATCGTGCGCCTTGCCGTCATCCTGTTCGGCTATGCCGTCGCCGCGCTGGCGGCCAGCGCGTTCCTCAATGTCCTGTTCCTGGCCTCCCTCGGCTACACGCCGGCGCATGCGGAGCCGGCGGCGACCGCCTCGCTCTATTTCTCGATCCCCTTCGTCGCGCTGTTTGCCGCCTATTTCGCCTTCATGCCGGCGGCCCTCGTGATTCTGATCGCCGAGATTCTCGGCCGGCGCGATTGGCTGTTCTATGCGCTGGCCGGTGCGATCGTCGCCGCCGTCTTCCTCGGCTTCGCCGACCAGATGGGCGATACGCCATTCGCCGTCACCGAGCCGCGCGCCATGGCCGCCGTCATCGGCGGCGGCATGGTCGGGGGCATCTTCTATTGGCTCAGCGCCGGGCGCTGGGCCGGAAGCTGGTGGAAAGCCGAACCCTGACCTCGAACCGAGCGCCCGCGTAAGCAGGGAGCTTTGCTGACCTCCGGTTCGGAAGAAATCAGCAGCGAACAGCAAAATCCTACTTCGCCTGGCCAGTCAGGATTTTGAGCGCGAACGCGGAAAACACGCCGGCGAAGAGATAGTCGACCACCCGCGTCACGCGCGGGCTGGCCTTCATCGCCGCCGAGAATTTCTCCGCCGCCAGCACCATCGGTG
>NZ_VFWS01000052.1:0-34629 GCF_006443065.1 Mesorhizobium sp. B1-1-5
GCAACGTCGGAGATTGGCGAAGGTCGGCGTGACAGCCAATCTCCCCCCTTGAGGGGGAGATGTCCGGCAGGACAGAGGGGGGCGCGAAGGAACGCGGCATGCGTTAACTCGAACCCTGTATGTGCAGCGTGCACCCTGCGCGTGACTCCCGCATCACCGCCGGTATCGTCGCGCTCGCGGCCATCGCCATCCTCATCGGCGGTGCCTTCGCCGGCCTCGCCGTCGAAGGCGCGCACGATCTCTCCGGCGCAGCCGCCGCCTTCGACAATTATCTCCTGCGCGTCGCCCGCTTCACGCTGTGGCAAGCGGCGCTCTCGACGCTGCTGTCGGTGGCGCCGGCGCTGCCCGTGGCGCGCGCTTTGTCGAGGCACCCAAGTTTCCCGGGACGCCGCCTGATCCTGCAATTGTTCACCGTGCCGCTGGCCTTGCCGGCGATCGTCGCCGCGCTCGGCATCCTGGCGCTCTACGGTCGGGCCGGATATTTTGCCGGCGTCTTCGCCGGACTTGGCGGTTCGGATTGGCCGGGGATCTACGGCCTCTCCGGCATCCTTGTCGCTCATGTCTTCTTCAACCTGCCCTTGGCGACGCGCCTGTTCCTCGAGGCGCTGGGCACCGTTCCCGCCGACCAGTGGCGGCTGGCGAGCCAGCTCGGCATGGGTGCCTGGCCGGCCTTCCGGCTGATCGAATGGCCGGTGCTGCGCGCGGCCCTGCCGGGGATTGCCGGGCTGGTCTTCATGCTCTGCATCACCTCCTTCACCATCGTGCTGACGCTCGGCGGCGGTCCGGCCGCGACGACGCTGGAAGTGGCCATCTACCAGGCGCTGCGCTTCGATTTCGATCCTGCACGGACCGTAACACTGACGCTCCTGCAGATCGCGCTCACCTTCGTCGTGGTCGCAGCACTCACGCGGCTCGGCGCCAACACGGTCGGTGATGCCAATCTGCCGGTGGCGCCGCGCCGCTACCTTTCGGCGGGCCGAATCGAAAGCGCGCTGAATGCCGGCCTCATCATGCTTGCCCTGCTGTTCGTCGCCGGACCGATGCTGGCGACCGTGCTTTCAGGTCTGGGGGCGGATCTCGGACGGTTGGCCGGTGAAGCGGCGGTGCGCCGCGCCACCCTCACCAGCGCCGGCCTTGCCCTGCTTGCGGCGCTGCTCAGCGTGACGCTGTCGCTGGCGCTGATCGCGGCACGGCGCGCGCTGGCCTTGCGGCGCCGGGCAGGCGGGGCCATGGGCCTGCTCGAACATGCCGCCGACACCGGCGCCGGCTTCGTGCTTGTCGTGCCGCCGATCGTGCTTGGCGCCGGCTGGTTCCTGGCGCTGCGCCACGTCACCGATGTCTTTGCCATCGCGCCGGTCATGGTCGTCGCCGTCAACGCAGTGATGGCGATGCCCTTCGCCATCCGCGCCGTTCGCCCGGCCTATGACGCGGCCAGCGAGCGCCACGAGCGGCTTTGCCTCGCGCTCGGCATATCCGGCTGGAACCGGCTCAGCCTGATCGACTGGCCGTCGCTGAGGCGGCCCTTGGCGACCGGCTTCGCCTTCGCCATGGCGCTGTCGCTCGGCGATCTCGGCGTGATCGCGCTGTTCGGCAGCGATTCCGTGCAGACCTTGCCCTATCTGCTTTTGGCGCGCATGAGCAGCTACCGGACAGCCGACGCCGCGGGACTTGCCTTGCTGCTCGGCCTCGTCTGCCTGATGCTGGTGGTCGCCGCCGACTGGCTGGGGCGGGAAGGAAAGCCATGACGACGACCATCGACGGCACCGCCGCGCAAAAGGGCTTCGCCGTCGCGCTTGATGGCGTCTCGTTCAGCTATGGCGAATCCTCCTTCCGCTTCGACGCCGATTTCGCGGCCGGCAGGATCACCGCCATCATGGGGCCGAGCGGCTCGGGCAAGTCGACGCTGCTCAATCTGATAGCCGGCTTCGAAGCGCCCGGTGCGGGCAAGGTCCTGATCGGCGGCGTCGATCTCGCAAACACGCCGCCTTCGGCGCGGCCGGTGTCGATGGTGTTCCAGGAAAACAATCTGTTTGCGCATCTTTCCGTCGAAGCCAATGTCGGGCTCGGCCGCTCGCCGTCGCTGAAACTCGGCGACGCCGATCGCGCCGACGTCGCCGAGGCGCTGGCGCGGGTTGGTCTTGCCGGCAAGGAAAAGCGGCTGCCGCGCGAGCTTTCCGGCGGCGAGCGGCAGCGCGTGGCGCTGGCGCGGGTCTTGCTGCGCGACCGGCCCGTTTTGCTGCTCGACGAACCTTTCGCGTCGCTCGGCCCGGCGCTGCGCGACGACATGCTGGACCTTATGGCCGGCATCCATGCCGAGCGCGAAATGACGGTGTTGTTTGTCACGCATCAGCCGGAAGATGCGCGCCGTATCGGCCAGGACGTGGCATTTCTCGACGAAGGCACGATCGCGGCAGCCGGGCCCGCCGAGGATTTCTTCGATCGGTCTGGACCGGATGCGTTCAGACGCTATATCGGCGATCGAGGCGGCACCGTTGCCGGATCACAACATGTTGCCCGGAAGCGGACATAATTTATGGCCAAACCGGCAATGGGCGATCCGGCGTTTGCTTGCCTTGTCCGGGGGAGTATGGCTAGGTCCGGCCATGCTGGTCCGGCTGGACCGTGATTTGCCGAAAGATTTGGAAGGAAGCCGACCTGTCGAGCGGCGCTGAGAAGGTGTGGATGAAGCCGCTGGCACGATTTCTCGCGCTGGCGAGCGTCGCCGTGCTGGCGAGCTGCCAGATGTTCACGCCGCCGGACGTGCAGGAGAACGGCTTCCAACCTTCCGACAAGCCGATCACCGTCGACAATGTCGTGGCCAACGCCAAGCTCGCCGAAATGGCGAAGGCACAGCACCCGCGCATCCTGGCCACCTATGGCGGCGAATATTCCGACCCAAAGCTCGAACGCATGGTGGCCAAGGTCGTCGGCAATCTGACGGTGGTGTCGGCCAACCCGACCCAGACCTATCGCATCACCATCCTGAACTCGCCCAACGTCAACGCCTTCGCGCTGCCGGGCGGCTATCTCTATGTGACGCGGGGCCTGCTGGCGCTGGCCAATGATTCCTCCGAGCTTGCCGCCGTCATCGCGCATGAGATGGGCCACGTCACCGCGAATCACGGCCTGCAGCGGCAGCAGCTCGAAGCCGAGGAGGGCCTGGCGACCAAGGTGGTTTCCGATGTGCTCGGCGACAGCCCGACCGCCAAGGCGGCGCTCATCCGCGGCAAGCTCAGGCTCGCGCAATTCTCGCGCAACCAGGAACTGCAGGCCGACGCCATCGGCATCAAGTCGATCGGCGAGGCGGGCTATGATCCGTATGCGGCCGGCCGCTTCCTGCAGTCGATGTCGGCCTATACCGACTTCCGCTCGGTCAGCGGCGCCACCGACGCCAGCCTCGACTTCCTGGCGACGCACCCGAACACGCCGCAGCGTATCGAGCTGGCGCAGCGCCTCGCGCGCAATTTCGGCCCGCCCGGCGTAGGCACGCGCGACCGCGACGCATTTCTCGCCGGCATAGACGGCCTGCTTTACGGCGACACGCCGGAAGAAGGCTATGTGCGCGGCCAGACCTTCATGCACCCCAATCTCGGCGTCTCGTTCACCGTGCCGGACGGTTTCGTCATCGACAATTCGGCGGCCGCCGTGACCGCGACCGGGCCGGGCGACATCGCCATCCGCTTCGACGGCGTGGCGATCGACAAGTCCGTCTCGCTCACCGATTACATCCGCAGCGGCTGGGTCGCGGGGCTGGAAGACGCCAGCGTGCGCCAGGACACGATCAACGGCAACGATGCGGCAACGGCGCATGCCAGCGCGCAAGGCTGGCAGTTCGACATCGCGGTGATCCGGGCCGGCGGGCAGGTCTACAGGCTGCTGACGGCCGCGCCCTCGGCCAGCACTTCGCTGGACCCGGTGGCGCGCTCGGTCAGCGGCTCCTTCCGCGTGCTGAGCCCGGCCGAGAAGGCGGCGCTGAAGCCGCTGCATATCAGGGTCGTCACCGTCCAGGCAGGCCAGACCATGGGCTCGCTCGCCGCGCAGATGGTCGGCGTTGATCGCAAGCTCGATCTGTTCCGCGTGCTCAACGCCATGTCGCCGGGCGCGACTGTGTCGTCGGGCGACAAGGTCAAGATCGTCACCGACAGGTAGGGGCTCGCGAGTTCAGACCAACCAGGCGCCGTCGGCTATTTGACGCGGGGAACCGTCGTCACAAGCCGTCGCTGCCGGTGTCGCCACCGTCGCCTTGGCCATCGCCGGTACTGCCGCTACCGGTGTCGCCACCGTCGCCTTCGCCATTGCCGGTACTGCCGCTACCGGTGCGAGCGGCGCCGCCGACATGGTCGCTGCCACTCCAGGATGCTCTCCCGGCTTCCGTTGGCTCCGGCTTGACCTCAGGTTTTCCCGGATCTGTCAGCGTGATGGTCTTCGGTTTCGGCACGGGCACGCGAACCACCTTTATCTTCGTGATGACCTTTGGGGCCTTGCACGCCATGACCACGCGGGTGCTACGCGCGGGAAGGCCCAGGATGCCCATCGCGTACACGTCTTGCCGCTCCATGCCTGCCTTCAGGAAAGCCAGCGCGCGCGCCGGGTCGGCGGGCACGCCGTTGCGGCCTTCCTTGAAGATCAACGCAAGCTCCTTCATGGCATCGACATGCCCCATCGCCGCTGCCTGGAGCAGCAGGTCCAGTCCCTTGCCGGTATCGCGCTGGATGCCGAGGCCGTTGAACAAAGCGCGTCCCCATGCGGCCATGGCGGAGGGATCTCCTTTGCCGGCCGCCTGCGAATAGAGGCCACTCGCCTTCGTGGTATCGACAGCAGTTCCCATTCCGGACGAGGCGATGTAGCCGAGTTCGAAGACCGCCCGCACATGTCCCTTGTCGGCCGCATCCTGGATGGCCTTCCTGGCTTCGTCGACCTTGCCGGCCGCCAGAAGCGCCCGGCCGAGCTCGTAGTGGAAACGGGCAATGCCGGGATAGGTTTTCACCGCCGCCTCGCAGGCTTCCACCGCCCCGCCGCCGATCTCATTCGGCGTGAGGCCCTGGACGACGCCTTGCAAGTCGAGCGGCGCGCCGGCTGCCCGGTCGCAAGCGTCGATGTCCGGCGACAGCTTCATCGTCGCCTGCTTGGCCGCGTTGCCCGCGCGGATATCGAAGCCGACCTCGATGGGCGCGACCGACCCGATCTGCGGCTCGTAGCGCAGTTTGTCGATTTCGGCGGCCGTCAGGCTCGATTGCGGCGAAAGCACCCGATCCGGCAGGGACAGCGTTCCGGTCGCCGGGTAGCTTGCAAGCTTGAGGCTGAACCCGGCATCCTTGGCCGGGAAATCCAGTTTCAGCGGAACCGGACCGACGCCGAGCGGGACGCGGATGTCGAGATGTCCAATCGCGTCGGCGGCATCGGCGACCTGGATTCCGCGTTCCGCCGTCTGCTGGCCCTGCTCGGCGTCCAACGGCGGCGGCGCCGGTTGCTCCGCCCCGCGCATCAGCACGACGTCGTCGATCAGCGAGGAGTTCTCCCACGGAACCTGCTTGCCGTTGGTGGCCTTGACCACGTCGCGGCGGACGGCCGCCATGACCGACCGTATCTCCTGGTCCGGCGCCAGCGCACGGCGGGAGAAGGACGACGAAAACGGGCTGAGGTCGCCGGACCCGTCATAGGCGACCGCCCCCGGCTCGGTGGCAAAGGCAATCAGCGTGTTCTGCGAGCCTGTCACCTGCGCAAGGCCGCTGCCGCCGGCGACGATCAACTGATCGCGCAGCCAATAGTCCTTGCGCGGGAAAGGATCGTTGCGGCAGGCGTCGAGGATGATCATCTGGACTTTCGATCTCGAGCGCAGCTGCCGCAATATGTCGTCGACCTTGATGGCCTGCACCTCCATGTCGGCCGCATCTTTCAGCGACGCGTCGACCGGGATCAGGAAATTCTCCCCGCCGATCTGGAAGCCGTGCCCCGAATAATAGACGACCGCCAGATCGGCGCCATCCGCCGCCGCCAGATAGTTGCGGAACCGCTCTTCGAACTGGAGCTTGGTCAGGTCCTTGGCGGCGAACACCTCGAAGCCGGCCAGCCGGAATGTCCTCGACACGTTCTCCGCGTCCTTGTCCGGGTTCTTGAGCGTCGGGATTTCGCGGTATTGAGAATTGCCGATCACAAGGGCAACCCTTCGATCGGCATGCGCCTCGAACGTCGTGAGGCCCACGAGCATCAAGGCTGCAAGGAACACGCAGCATCGCAGCATGGCAAATCCCCCATGTGGTGTAATCTGGAGGAGTCAAAAAGCCGATTGCGGCGCAACAGTCTGTTAAGGAGCTCACAATCCTGGTTGTCACCGAGGAAAATTGCCCCGATGACGGCGTGTTCTTATTTAATAAATTTCTTATCTTTGAGTTTGGGCCGGACTAACTTCAGGCGGCTTCCGCCAGGAATTCGGGGTTTTGCTTCACCAGCGCCAGCTTCAGCTTTTCCATGGCGCGCGCCTCGATCTGGCGGACGCGCTCCTTGGAGATGCCGAGCTGTTCGCCAAGCGATTCCAGCGTGGCGCCGTCATCGCTCAGCCTGCGCTCCTCGATGATGCGAAGCTCCCGGGCATTGAGCGCGCCGAGCGCGCTCCGCAGCCAGATAGCGCGGCGCTGGACGTCGATCCTCTCGCCGACGATTTCGTCGGGAAGCGGGTCTTCGGAGACCAGGAAATCCATCCGCTCGGCGGCGCCGTTCTCGTCGGCCAAAGGCGCGTTGAGCGAGCTGTCGGGGGAAGACAGGCGCGAATCCATCATCGCCACGTCGGCCTCCGGCACGCCCAGCGCCGCCGAGACCTCGCGGTAGAGCGAGGCATTGGAGAGAGGCTCGGCGCCGTTGGCGAGGCGCGCGCGCAGACGCCTGAGATTGAAGAACAGCGCCTTCTGCGCGGAACTGGTGCCGCCGCGCACGATCGACCAGTTGCGCAGGATGTAATCCTGCATCGAGGCGCGGATCCACCAGGTGGCATAGGTCGAGAAGCGTACTTCGCGCGCGGGTTCGAAACGGGCGGCCGCCTCGAGCAGGCCGACATGGCCCTCCTGAATGAGATCGCCGAGCGGCAGACCGTAATGGCGGAATTTCGAGGCCATGGAGATCACAAGGCGCATATGTGCGACAGTGATCCTGTGCAGCGCGTGCTGGTCGTTCTCTTCCTTCCAGCGGAGCGCAAGGACATGCTCCTCGTCGCGCTCGAGATACGGAGCCTTCATTGCCGCCCGGACCAGTGTCCGTCCTGCCGCGTCCTCGATCATGCCGGCTCCTTTTGCGACGATTGCGCGTATGGCGGTTGAAAAGACGCCACCGCGCCCTACAACAGCCATGCAACGTGTCAGGCGCATGGATGGTTCCGCCGCCCGAGGGGGCAGATGGTGCCGGCGGAAATATTCTGTTATCTGCCGGGAAAGCCTCTTGGCGGATTCCCGGCGGTTTAGAGAATCAGATTTCTGGCAGAGCCGATTTTTGAAATCTGGTTCCTTATTTTGCAGCCTTCTATCTGCCAGTTTCCGGCTCGCACAGTCGCGCCGGGACACCGGTCAAAACGGGATCACAGAAAAATGAAATGGCTCAAACCGCTTCTTATCGCCGGAACGCTGCAGGTTCTAGCGATCACCGCCGGCTATGCCGGCGCCAATCTCGACCAGATCAAGCAGGCCGGGGTGCTCAAGGTAGGCACTGAAGGCACCTATGCGCCCTTTACCTATCACGATGAGTCCAACGCGCTGGTCGGCTTCGACGTCGAGATCGCCAAGGCCATCGGCGACAAGCTCGGTGTCAAGGTTCAATTCCTCGAAGGCAAGTGGGACGGCCTGATCGCCGGCCTCGACGCCAACCGCTACGACGCCGTCATCAACGAGGTCGGCATCACCGATGCCCGCAAGGCCAAGTATGATTTCTCCGATCCCTACATCGCCTCGAAAGCGGTGCTGATCGTGCGTGGCGACAACACCGACATCAAGACCTTCGCCGATCTCAAGGGCAAGAAGTCGGCGCAGTCGCTGACCTCCAATTTCGGCAAGCTCGCCGAGAAGAACGGCGCCGAACTCGTCGGCACCGACGGGTTCGACCAGTCGATCCAGCTTCTGCTCACCGGCCGCGCCGACGCCACGATCAATGACAGCCTGTCCTTCCTCGATTTCAAGAAGCACAAGCCGGACGCCAATGTGAAGATCGCGGCGCAGGAAGAGAATGCCGATTATTCCGGCGTCATCGTGCGCAAGGGCGATCCGGAGCTGGTCGCGGCCATCAACAAGGCGCTGGCCGACATCAAAGCCGACGGCACCTACCAGAAGATCGCCGACAAGTATTTCGGCCAGGACGTTTCGAAGTAAGGCAATCGTCCCCTTGCTGAGATACCGGCGGGCCGTCTTCGACGGCCCGCTGTTTTTGCACGACATTCATCGGGGTCGTCTTTGACGGCCCGCCGGTTTTTGCATGATAGTCGGTCCATACGGGGGACGCGCCGCCGTATCTGGAAGGGAGAAGCGCTTCGTGCCGCACTGGCTGCAATTGATGCTGGAATCGTTGCCGACGCTGTTGTGGGCGGCGCTGATCTTCACCGTGCCGCTGACGCTATTGTCTTTTGCGCTCGGGCTCATCGCCGGACTGGTGACGGCGCTGATCAGGCTGTTCGGCCCGAAGCCGCTGGTCGCGCTGGTGCGCTTCTATGTCTGGATCTTTCGCGGCACGCCGCTGCTCGTTCAGTTGTTCCTGATCTTCTACGGCCTGCCGTCGGTCGGCATTCTGCTCGATGCCTTTCCCGCCGCGCTGATCGGCTTCACGCTCAATATCGGTGCCTATACGTCTGAGATCATCCGGGCCGTCATCGGCTCGGTGCCGAAGGGGCAGTGGGAAGCTTCCTATTCGATCGGCATGACCTGGAGCCAGGCGATGCGGCGCACCATTCTGCCACAGGCGGGCCGCGTTGCCGTGCCGCCGCTTTCCAACACCTTCATCTCGCTGGTCAAGGACACCTCGCTGGCGGCGGCGATCACGGTGCCCGAGATGTTCCAGGCCGCGCAGCGCATCGTCGCCACCACCTATGAGCCGCTGATCCTCTATGTCGAGGCGGCCGCGCTTTATCTTGCGTTGAGCTCGGTTCTGTCGGCGCTGCAGGCGCGGCTGGAAGTGCGGCTCAACCGCTATGGCGGGTTCCTGGAGGCCAACGCATGATCGGCCTCAGCAACATCGAAAAGCGCTTCGGCGACAATCTGGTGCTGAAGGGCGTGACCGTCACCCTCGACGAGGGCAGCGTGACTGCGCTGGTCGGCCCTTCCGGCGGCGGCAAAAGCACGCTCTTGCGCTGCATCAACCTGCTGGAAATCCCGACGTCCGGTTCCTTGCGTATCGGCGACGAGACGCTTGCGTTCCATCCGGGCGGCAAGGTGCCGGCCAAGGATATCCAGCGCATCCGCCTGCAGACCGGCATGGTGTTCCAGAATTTCCAACTCTTCCCGCATCGCACAGCGATCGAGAATGTCATGGAAGGGCTGGTGACGGTGCTGAAATGGCCTGAGCCGAGGGCGCGCGAGCGGGCGATGGCGCTGCTCGAAAAGGTCGGCATGGTGGAGAAGGCCGACGCCTGGCCGGCGACGCTGTCCGGCGGTCAGCAGCAGCGCGTGGCGATCGCCCGGGCGCTGGCGCCGTCGCCGCGCGTGCTGCTCTGCGACGAACCGACCTCTGCGCTCGATCCGGAACTGGCGCAGGAAGTGGTCGACGTGCTCGGACAGCTTGCCCGCGAAGGCACGACCATGGTGATGGCCACGCATGATCTCAGGCTCGCCTCGAAAATCGCGCAGGAGGTGGTGTTCCTGGACGCCGGCGTCATCGTCGAGAAAGGCCCGGCTTCGGTCGTGTTCGACAATCCGGAGCGCGCGCGAACCAAGCGGTTTATAGCTTCGCTGAGGCAAGAAGAGGCGCAGAAGGAAGGCGGCGGGTGAGCCTCCCAACTTTCTACTTGTGGGGCCAATCGCATAGGGCGGCGCCGGCCCCCTCATCCGGCCGCTACGCGGCCAGCTTCTCCCCGATGGGGAAAGAACTTGGCGCCGGCACTGACAACCTCCTCTCCCCTCGGGGGGAGGTCAGCCGAGCGAAGCGGAGGCTGGGTGAGGGGGCGCCATATGCGAGAATCCACAAGCAAAAAACCCGGCGCGAGGCCGGGTTCTTCGTGAACTTAAAAGCGAAAAAGCTCAGGCAGCTTCTTCCTGCTCGGCTTCCTCGTTGTCGGCCTTGGCGCCGCGCTTCGGACCCTTGTTGAGGTTGACCTCGATGAGGCGCACCGCCTCGGTCTCAGACATGCGGTTCACAGCGGCGATCTCGCGGGCCATGCGGTCGAGCGCGGCCTCATAGAGCTGGCGCTCGGAGTAGGACTGCTCCGGCTGGTTGTCGGCGCGGTAGAGGTCGCGCACAACTTCCGAGATCGAGATCAGGTCGCCCGAGTTGATCTTGGCATCATATTCCTGGGCGCGGCGCGACCACATGGTGCGCTTGATGCGGGCGCGGCCTTGCACGACTTTCAGCGCGCGGTCGACATAATCCTCTTCCGACAGCTTGCGCATGCCGATCGAGGTCGCCTTGGCGACCGGCACCTTCAGCCGCATCTTATCCTTCTGGAAATCGATGACGAACAGTTCCAGCTTGTGACCCGCAACTTCCTGCTCGTCGATCGCCACGATCTGGCCGACGCCATGCGCCGGATAGACAATGAATTCGCCGGTCTTGAACCCGTGGCGAGCCGCGTTGGACTTCTTCTGCGGGGTGATCGTTGCCATTACGCCCTGAACTCCTTAGTTGTGCAGCCGGCATCATGCCGGCTCGAACCCACGAGGTCGGCAAAGCCGACCGTTAGCCGCGCAACAGGATGAACCACCGGAAAGCCAAGGGCCGGCATATCGCACGAATGCGACCGCCTGCCCCAGATCGCTCTGGTCCGGATCGAGAAGCTCACCTTTCAGTGATTTGGGGCGTTAGCGCCATAAATCGACGTTGTGTCACCGGCATGTTTCGTTGATGTAACACAAAAAGTCGGAAGAATCAAGGTTTTGCTGCATTCGCTAACGCCAAACGGCAGCGCTGCCCGTCAAGACGGCAATTGTATCGGTCCGGTTACGCCGCGTCATGCCGGTGTTCCCGGCCGCTCTATCAATCGCCTTCGCCGGGCTCCGCCGAGAAATATTTCTCGAACTTGCCGGTCTCGCCGTCGAACGTCTTGGCGTCCGCCGGCGGCTCCTTCTTGGCGGTGATATTGGGCCACTTCTCGGCGTATTCGGAATTGATCTGCAACCATTTGTCGAGGCCGCCCTCGGTGTCCGGCTTGATCGCGTCGGCCGGGCATTCGGGCTCGCACACGCCGCAGTCGATGCACTCGTCAGGATGGATGACGAGCATGTTCTCGCCCTCGTAGAAACAGTCGACCGGACAGACCTCGATGCAGTCCATATATTTACATTTGATGCAATTGTCGGTCACGACATAGGTCATTGCAGGCTCCGGAACGTCCCATTTTGCTGGGCTTTTCGGCTGAGGTAACGCCTTTGACCGCCGCATGCAAGGGCAGGGATTGCAGGCGGAGCCGGTGTCGCGGAATGGAATTCCAGCCGGAAAGCTTCGGCCAAGTCGTCCAGCCCAACCGTTGCGCAGTTTTCCTGGAATTGCTGCAGCCGTGCCGCGGCCCGGCTATATCTCAGTCGTCGCCGAGCAGCCGGTCGGTCTGCCGCCGCTCGCGTTTGGTCGGGCGGCCGCTGCCGGCCTCGCGCAAGGCTGGAACGGCGTCCGGAACCGCCTCGCCTTTGGGTGCCAGCGCCGGCGACAGATCCTCGTAAAGCAGCCGCGCCTCGTCGGCCGGGCCGCGCCTGGCGCCACAGTTCAGCACCTTCCAGACGAGGATACGACGCTCAAGCGTGATGGTGAGCACGTCGCCGGGCTTGATCAGATCCGAGGCCTGCGCTGCTTTGTCGCGATTGATGCGGACGCGTCCCGCGACGACGACCTTCGCCGCCAAGGACCGCGACTTCACCGCGCGCGAGAAGAACAGCCATTTGTCGATGCGCTGGCGGCCTTCTCCAACCATCGCGGCTAGCTTTTGTTGGGGCATGATCTTATCCGAAAACCGGTCCCCACTTTTCGCTAACGCGGTCCTTCGGTTCGGGATCATGCTCGAACCTATTTCTTCAGCTGGTCGCGCAAGGCGGCGAGCTTGGCGAAGGGCGAATCCGGATCGAAGCGCTGCGGGCGTTCCTCGCGCGGCTTGCCCTGGAAGGCTGGCTTGCCGCCCGGGGCGTTGCCCTTGCCGTCCTGCCTGCCGCCCTTCCAGTCCGGCCGGCCTTCGCGGCGTTCGCCTTGCGGCTTGCCTTCGCGCCGTTCAGCGCCCTCACGCCGGTCGCCCGTCTCGGGCCTCGGCTTGAACTTCGAGCGGTCGAAGCGCGGCTTGCCGGCGCCTTCGCGCTGCTCGCGGCGGCCTTCCTGGGTGGGCCGATCGCCGGGCTGACCGCTTGCGGCGCTGGCCTCACCTGCGGGCTGGGCGCCGCGCGGGCGATTGTCGCGACGGTTGTCGTGGCGATGGCGCGGACGCTGATGGTCGAAACGCGCCTGGCGCCACAGGAGCACAGGTTTTGGTTCCTCGGCTTCGGCTGGCGCCTCGCCGGCACTATCCTCCACCTGGTGGGGCTCGGCGCGTAGCGCCGCTGCGGGGGGAGCGCCAGCGGTACTGGTGTTCTCCGTATCGTCGGCGTTATCACCGCCACCGGCGTCGCTTCGCGCCGCGACCTCCCCCATCGAGGGCGAGGTAAGGACGTCGGCGCTTTCGGCCGACTCGGGCGCTGCCGCAATGTCCACCGCTGTGGCGTCTTCCACAGCGGGGGCCTCTTCCGTAACGTCGGCCGGAGCTTCTGCCGGCTCTGCCGTGGCAGGTTCCGCTGCCACTTCCGCGACGGCTTCAGCCGGAGCTTCGGCGGCAGCCGGCTCCGAGCTCTCGACCGTTGCGTCCGCGACCGTATCAGTTGCCGCAGCTTGTGCCTCCTCCCGCGCGGCGCGCGCGGCATTATCCGCGGCGAGCTTGGCCGCGGCCGCTTCGCGGGCGGCGTCATCCAGCGCGTCGAGCTTCGCCTTAACCTCGGCCGCCGGCTTGGCCTCCGAGCGATAGCCGAGACCTTTCAGGATCTCCTCCATGTCGTCGGCCGTGGCGCCGAGGATCGACATCATCGGCGGCGTCACCATGAAGGCGTGGCCGTCATAGGCGCCGTCCGGACGTTGGCCGAGGCCGGGCTTCCAGTTGGTTGCCGGGCGGATGAGGTCGGCAAGCCGCTCGAGGATATCGACGCGCACGGCGCGGCGGCCGAGATTGCGGTAGCCGGCGAGCTTGTAGAAGGTCTTGTCGAAGGCCGGGTCGATGACCACGGAGGTGCGGCCGGAGGCCAGCGCATGCACCACATCGCCGAAGCCTGGCTTGTCCTTGCCGTCGTTCTTCAGCGCCCACAGCAACGTCACCAGGCCAGCCGGCGCCGGCTTGATCAGCGCCGGCACGAAGACATGGTAGGCGCCGAAGCGGACGCCGAGGCGGCGAAGCGCTGCGCGGCCTTCCTGGTCGAGCGACTTCATCTCCTCCGCGATGTCGCGGCGATTGATCAGGCCGAAATGCTCGACCAGCTGGAAGGCGATACCGCGCGCGATGCCGGCGAGCTGGTCGGCATTCTTCAAGTCGACCAGCGGCTTCAAAAGCGTTTCGATCTGGAAATTGACGAAACGCTCGGCGCGCGCCGCGACCTTGTCACGGGCGGGGCCGGTCAGCTGCTCGTCGGCAAGCAGGACCAGGCGTGGCTTCAGCGCCTCGTCGGCGGCGACCAGCGTGCCGATCGGCGCGCCGATCCAGCGCAGGACGCCGTCCGAGCCCAAAGCCAGGTCGCCATTGGCGCAGGCGGCAAAGCGCTCGGCGCGCGCCTCGAACTCGGCCGCGAGCGCCTTCTGGGCGGCGGTGCGCACCGCCTTGGCGTCCTCGCCGCCGGCGCTCTGGTCGGCGGTGAAGCGGAACCCTTGCAACTCGCCGACGTGATGGCCTTCGACGAGGACGGTTCCGGACGGGCTGATTTCGGCTTCAGGCATGGTATTTTCTCTAAGGCGCCGCATGAGGACGGAAGTCCTGCGGTCTACGAAGCGTTTCGTCAACCGCTCATGCAGCGCATCCGACAATCTGTCTTCGATTTCGCGCGTCTTTTCCTGCCAGTGTAGCTGATCGGCCAGCCAGCCGGGGCGGTTGGAGACGAAAGTCCAGGTGCGGATCTGCGCGATCCGGTGCGACAGCGTGTCGATATCGCCTTCCGTCGTGTCGGCGCGCCGTACCTGCTCGGCCATGTAATTCTCATCGACATGGCCGTGACGTGCAAGGTCCATATAGATCGAGGCGATAAGATCGGCATGCTGTGCCGGCGCGATCTTGCGATAGTCGGGGAGCGCGCAGGCTTCCCAAAGCAGCGCCACGCGCTCCTTGCCGGTGGCCAAAGCGCGGATGTCGCCGTCGCGCGACAGCTGTTCCAGCGCCTGCGCATCCACCGCCGGCAGCGCGCGGGTCAAGCCTTCGACCGGCGCATTGGCCTCGATCGAGCGCTTCAGCGCATCGAGGCTGGAAAAGTCGAAATCGGCGGTGCGCCACTGCAGCACCTTCACCGGATCGAAATCGTGTCCCTCGATCTTGGCGACCAGTTCCTCGTCGAACGGGTCGACCTGGCCGGTGACGCCGAACGTCCCGTCGCGCAGGTGCCGGCCGGCGCGGCCGGCGATCTGGCCAAGCTCGGCGGCGGTCAGGTTGCGGTATTGATAGCCGTCGAACTTACGGTTCTGAGCGAAGGCGACGTGATCGAGGTCAAGGTTCAGGCCCATGCCGATGGCGTCGGTGGCGACAAGATAGTCGACATCGCCGGACTGGAAGATCTCCACCTGAGCGTTTCGGGTGCGCGGCGAAAGAGCGCCGAGCACGACGGCGGCGCCGCCCTGCTGACGGCGGATCAGCTCGGCGATCGCATAGACCTCGTCGGCCGAGAAGGCGACGATCGCCGTGCGCCGCGGCAACCGGGTGAGCTTCTTCGAGCCGGCATAGGCAAGGTGCGACAGCCTCGGCCGCGTCACCACCGAGACGCCCTTCAATAGCCGCTGCAGGATGCCATGCATGGTGGCCGCGCCCAGGAGCAGCGTCTCCTGGCGGCCGCGCAGATGCAGGATGCGATCGGTGAAGATATGGCCGCGTTCGAGATCGCCGGCGAGTTGCACCTCGTCGATGGCGACGAAGGCGGCGTCGGTCTCGCGCGGCATCGCCTCGACGGTGCAAACCGAATATCTTGCGCCGGCGGGCACGATCTTCTCCTCGCCGGTGATCAGCGCCACCTTGTGGGCGCCGACCTTCTCGCAGACGCGCGCATAGACCTCGCGGGCAAGCAGCCTCAGCGGCAGGCCGATGACACCGGTCTCATGCGCGACCATGCGCTCGATGGCGAGATGGGTCTTGCCGGTGTTGGTCGGGCCCAGCACGGCCGTCACGTCGCGGCCCGAAAGGATCAGCGGCTGGGAGTGTTTCGGCTGGATGTTCATCGGCTCGGAAATAAGGTTTCTGCCGCTCGTAGTCTGAAGCACGGCGCTGCCGCCGCGTGTGACAGGCGACACATAGGGACTTCGGGCGTGAAGCGAAAGCGGAATGTTCGTTCGCGAACTGGCTACGCCGGAGGGGGCAGCCAAAATCGGCTGTTGTTAACAGCTGGAACGAGTCTGGAACGAATCAGCGACGAATCGGTGACTCGTTCTGATTCAGGTTTTGTTCACGGCTATATGTGGATTTTTTGACGATGAGTCTCACCACATGCTGAATCGCTGAACTGGCCCGATTCCTGCTTGGCCTCGACCGGACCCGGGTCGTCGTTAACCTTTGCCGAACAAGGGTCACGCTCGACCTGAGGGCAGACTTCAAGATTATGAAATTGTTGACTTTTCTTAATCACTTTTAACGAGTTCGGCGACGTTTGCGTCGTTTCGCGTTAACTTTCCGGTCAAAGCCAGAACGAATCGGCGACGAATCAGCGATCCGGCGACTTTCCCGGTTTGTTCACCCATAGATATGGTGTTATCCACAGCTTGCCCACCGAGGATTCACAGCTTGTCGCAGGGGTTATCCACAGAGCGCGGCTGCGGCCGTTAACTTTTGCGTGCCGAATTGAGGCAAGGTGTCGCGCCGGCATGCGCCGGGACAAAAAAGGCGGCTCCGGTGCCGGAGCCGCCTGGCGACAAACGGTGTCAGGCGATCAGGCGAAATACTGGCCGCCATTGGCGGTGATGGTCGAGCCGGTGATGAAGCCGGCCTCATCGGAAGCCAGGAAGGCGACGCAGCGCGCGATCTCTTCCGGCTCGCCGAGGCGGCCGACCGGGATCTGAGCGATGATCGACTCCCGTACTTTTTCCGGCACGGCCATGACCATGTCGGTAGCGATGTAGCCGGGGCAGACGACATTGACGGTGATGCCCGCGCGAGCACCCTCTTGAGCCAGCGCCTTGGTGAAGCCGATATCGCCGGCTTTCGAGGCCGAATAGTTGACCTGGCCCATCTGGCCTTTCTGGCCGTTGATCGAGGAAATGGTGATGACGCGGCCGAACTTGCGGTCGCGCATGCCGCTCCACAAAGGATGCGTCATGTTGAAGACGCCGGAGAGGTTGGTGTCGATCACTTCCTTCCACTGCGTGGGCGTGATCTTGTGGAACATGGCATCGCGGGTGATACCGGCATTGTTGACCAGCACTGAGACCGGGCCGAGATCGGCCTCAACTTGGGCGATGCCGGCGGCGCAGGCCTCGTAGTCGGCGACGGACCATTTGTAGACCGGGATACCTGTCTCGGCCTTGAATTTCTGGGCCGCCTCGTCATTGCCGGCATAGTTCGCCGCGACCGAATAGCCGGCGGTCTTCAAGGCGACCGATATCGCAGCACCAATGCCGCGCGTTCCGCCCGTGACGATTGCTACTTTGCTCATGTGCTCCTCCCTGTTGGTCGGAGGAGCGAGTAGGGAGTAGCGAATAGCGAGTAGGGGGTTGAAGCCTGCTGCGCCGACGCCGTTTTTCCCTATTCGCTACTCCCTATTCGCTATTCGCTCAGTTCAGCGCTTCCACGCACATCGCAACGCCCATGCCGCCGCCGATGCACAGCGTGGCAAGGCCCTTCTTGGCGCCGCGGCGACGCATCTCATGGACCAGCGTGTTGAAGACGCGGGCGCCCGAAGCGCCGATCGGGTGGCCGATGGCGATGGCGCCGCCGTTGACGTTGACGATCGAGGGATCCCAGCCCATGCCCTTGTTGACGGCGCAGGCCTGCGCGGCGAACGCCTCGTTGGCCTCGACGAGGTCGAGGTCCTTGACCGACCAGCCGGCCTTCTCCAGCGCCCGCTTCGAAGCGGGAATAGGCCCCGTGCCCATGATTGCCGGATCGACGCCGGCGGTCGCCCAGGAGGCGATGCGCACCAGCGGGGTGATGCCGCGCCGCGCGGCCTCGGCCTCGGTCATCAGCAGCGCGCCGGCGGCGCCGTCATTGATGCCCGACGCGTTGGCGGCGGTGACCGTGCCGTCCTTGTCGAAAGCTGGCTTCAGCTCGGTCATGGCGTCGAGCGTCGCGCCGTGTCGGATGTACTCGTCCTGGTCGACTGTTGTGTCGCCCTTCTTGCCCTTGATGGTGAAGGCGACGATCTCGTCCTTGAACCGGCCGGCTTTCTGCGCAGCCTCCGCCTTGTTCTGCGAGGCGAGCGCGAACTCGTCCTGGGTTTCGCGGGTGATCTGGAACTGGCGGGCGACGTTCTCGGCGGTGTTACCCATATGGTAGCCGTTGAAGGCATCCCACAGGCCGTCCTTGATCATGGTGTCGATCATCTTGTAGTCGCCCATCTTGACGCCGGCGCGCAGGTGCTCGGCATGCGGCGACATCGACATCGATTCCTGGCCTCCGGCGATGATCACCTTGGCGTCGCCGGTGGCGATCTGCTGCATGCCGAGCGCGATGGCGCGCAGGCCCGAGCCGCAAACCTGATTGAGGCCCCAGGCCGTGGTCTCCTTCGGCAGGCCGGCATTGATCGAGGCCTGGCGAGCCGGGTTCTGCCCCTGCGCGGCGGTCAGCACCTGGCCGAGGATGACCTCGTCGACTTCCGCCGCCTCGACGTTCGCGCGCGCCAGCAATTCCCTGATGACGGCGGCGCCGAGTTCATGCGCCGGCGTGGCGGCGAAACTGCCGTTGAAGGATCCGACCGCGGTGCGAGCGGCGCTGGCGACGACGATGGAATTGGAAGCGGACATTTTCTTCTCCAGACTTCGAGGTGTCGTGTTTTAGGCTATCCTTGAAGACTTTCTTGCCGGTTCAGGCAGCCGAGTCAAACCGGAAATGGGCATGGCCGCCATGCGCGGCAAGCAGAGCGCGCGCCGGTTGCGGCAACATGACGTTGACCGCGCGGCGAATTTTGTCATGCCCTGCAGCATTAATTGATGCCGCAGTGCACAAACCGCTTGGAATTGTGAGGCTTTTGCGCGTATCCTCGATAAAGGGCGCAATCGTTACCGGCCGCTTACTCCTAGAGGTGCCGGTGTCCTGGGGAGGATACGGATGGCCGCAAAAGACGACCCGATCGTCATCAAGAAGTATGCCAATCGCCGGCTCTACAATACCGGCACAAGCACCTATGTGACGCTCGAGGACTTGGCCGAGATGGTCAAGAAGGGCGAGGAGTTCACGGTCCAGGACGCGAAGACCGGCGACGACATCACCCATCCGGTGCTGACGCAGATCATCTTCGAGCTGGAGAACAAGGATGGGCAGAACATGCTGCCGATCCCGTTCCTGCGCCAACTCATCTCCTTCTACGGCGATCAGATGCAGATGATCGTGCCGAGCTTCCTCGAACAATCGATGATCGCCTTCTCCAAGGAGCAGGAGCGGTTTCGCGAGCAGCTCAAGGGCACCTTCGGGAAAACGCCGATCGACATGATGAAGACGCCGATCAAGGCACTCGAGGAACAGACGCGACGCAATGTCGAGATGTTCCAGAACGCCATGCGCATGTTCACGCCGTTCCCGCCCGCCGGCGGCAATTCAGCGCCGGCCGCCGAGCCAGCGAAGAAGGAAGAGAAGGGCGACGATCTGCAGGAATTGAAGGCGCAGATTGCGGCCATGCAGCGCAAGCTGGACACGATGTCCTGACGGGTGTGCCGATATTCAGGTGAGGCCGGCCTGCGAACGGCGGCTTCCTGCGCTTCCGGTGCTCACGTACTTCAAGTACGCTCCGCTCCGGTTCTCGGAAGCCGTCGTTCTCGACTCGGCCTGACCTGAATCTCGACACACCCTATCGCGTTTCACCTAGAGGCGAAGCGCCAAGCGCTTCACCTTTGTGGCACCCATCGGCCGCCACTAAGTCCCGACCGGCCCATCATAACGGGCGCGGGGCCTGATCGGCCTGTTGCTGGCCGCCTGCTCGATGGCATGGGCCGTCCAGCCGACGCTGCGGCCGAGCGCGAACAGGCGGAACGGCGCATCAGCCGGCAGGCTGAAGCTGCGCGTCATCGCGGCCAGCGCAAAATCGATGTTCGGATGCAGCCCGGTCGCGGCGAGCACGGCGTCGCGAAGATGGACGATCCCGTCATCGATCTCCAGGTCGCGCAGCAGTGCTTGCGCGCGCGGATCGCCTTCCGGATAAAGCGGGTGGCCGAAGCTTGGCAGCGGCCGGTCCTGAGCGAGCCAGCGGGCAATCGCCTCGTCTGGACCCAGCCGCTCGGCATCCTCGACAAGCGTGATCGCCGCCGCGCCGGCACCGCCATGGCGCGGGCCGGTCAGCGTCGCAAGGCCTGCGAGCAGGCAGGCGGCGACCGGCGCGCCGGTGGAGGCCGCGACGCGGGCGGCGAAGGTCGAGGCGTTGAGCTCGTGATCGGCCAAAAGCACCAGCGCCTTGCGGATGAGATCGGCGCCAGCGGCTTCCACCGACCAGCCCTGCGCCAGCCTGACATGCACGGGTTCGGAACCCGGCGACGCGCCGAGCGCGGTTGCCAGCGCGCTGGTCGCGGCGGCGCCGTCCTGCTGCAGCATCGCCGGCCTGCGTCCGAGCGAGGACCAGCCTCCGGCGGCGAGCGCCGAAAGCCTGGCGAAGGCGGTGGGCGTGCCGCTTTGCCGGGCGGCCGAGGGGGTCAGCGAGGCGAACGATACCGGATGGACGGAAGTCCATAGCAGTTCGGCGGTCTCCTCGAGCGTCGCCGTCGCCGAAAGCTCCACCGCGTCCCTGCCGCGATAGACAAGGCGGCCATGCAGCACCGTCGAGATCGAAGTGGGAATCGCCGGCTCGCCCCAGGCGATGGCGCTTTCGGCGATTGCCTGCGGGCTCTTTCCGCGGTCGCGGCGCGTGGCGAGCGCGGCGATGTCGTCGGCGCGGTACCGGCTGCGGCGCGGGTCTGCTTCGTCCGGCTTCATGCCGATGCGGCCGCGGCTGACATAGGCATAAAGCGTCTGCGGCCGGACGTTGAGCCGCTCCAGCGCCTCATCCCGGGTCAGCCATTCCGTCATTTGCCGCCTTACATTGATTATCTTGATCAAGATTGATGCATTGATTGCGCAGCATTAATTGTCGTGCACCAAAGGTCAAGGAGACGATCATGGCAAATGGGCTCGATGATGTTGTGGCGGCCGACACGGTGCTTTCCGATGTCGATGGTGTGGGCGGGCACCTCACCATCCGCGGCCATTCGCTGATGGAACTCGCCGGCCGCCGGCGCTACGCGCAGGTAGTGCGGCTGCTGTTCGATGGCTTCTTCGATGACCTTCCGAGCGATGCCGAACTGGAGAAGGCGATCGGCAAGGCGCGGGTTGAAGTATTTGAGCGTTTGCAGCCGATGCTTGTCCATCTGGCGCCGCTCGACATCTACAGCGGCATGCGGGCCGGCATGGCCATCCTGCCAGACGGCGACCGGCTTGCCGATGCGCTGCGACTGGTCGCGGCGCCTGCGGTGCTGACGCCGGCCTTGCTGCGCCTTGGCCGGGGCGAGATGCCGGTCGCTCCCGACGAAAAAGCCGATCATGCCGGCGACATGCTGCGGATGCTTTCCGGCGCCGTCTCGCCCGCGTTCGCCAAGGCGCTCGACAGCTATCTGGTGACGGTCTGCGACCACGGGCTCAACGCCTCGACCTTCGCGACCCGCGTGGTAGCCTCGACCCAGGCCGGACTGACCTCGGCGATCCTGGCCGGGCTCGGTGCGCTGAAAGGCCCGCTGCATGGCGGCGCGCCGGGGCCGGTGATCGAGATGCTGGACGCCATCGAAGCCAGCGGCGACGCCACGGCATGGCTGCGCAACGAGATCGCGCATGGCGAGCGCATCATGGGCTTCGGCCATCGCATCTACCGCGTGCGCGACCCGCGCGCCGACGCGCTGAAGACGGTCGTGCGGCAGCTCGGTTCGCGCAACAAGACGAGCAGCAAGGAGATGGGCAGCAGGTTGGCCTTCGCCGAAACGGTGGAGCAGGCGGCGCTCGAGGTGCTCAGCATCGCCAAGCCGCAGCGCTCGATCCAGACCAATGTCGAATTCTACACCGCGCTTCTGCTCGAAGCCGTCGGCTTCCCGAAAGAGGCGTTCTCCAACGTGTTCGCCGCCGGCCGCGTTGCCGGCTGGATTGCGCACGCCCGCGAGCAGCAGGCGACCGGACGGCTGATCCGTCCGCAGTCCCGCTATGTCGGGCCGGTGCCCGATCTGGTTGCCTAAGAGGTAGTTCCTCGCCCCACTTCATCGACGGCATGCACGCATTTCCAAGCGGCTAGTCTTTGGCGATAGCGTGTATGGCAGCTTGGCGCATGCATGGGCTAATGTAGCGCTGGTCGACCCCCACTCCGTCTCGGCTTCGCCGAGCCACCTCTCCCCCGATCGACGGGGTAGAGGAAAGGCGCCAAGCTTTTTGCCGTCAACGCTTGTCCAGCAACGCTCCCTTCCTTTCCCTCCGGAGGGGGAAAGGTGGCGCCGCGAAGCAGCGACGGATTGGGGGAACCATGGCAATCAAGCCTCGGCCTCACCAGTCACGCCAGTCACAGCATGCCGTGGCCGTAGCCCACTTCCCGGGGCGAGGAAAGAGCTCACTCGTGACCAAAATTTCATCCGATCACGCTTGTGTGTTCGTGTTCTTGCCTTGGTTCGCCCTTATATGCTGCGCTGCAACATAGGCTGACTGCGCCGTCTCCGTGCAAACAACGTTGCGGTAGGCCGGCGCATCGAGACAAGGAACGCCATGGCGAAGAACGGCAAGGCGGAGGAAAAGAAGAAGATCAACGTCGCCCTCCAGGGCGGCGGTTCGCATGGCGCCTTTTCCTGGGGCGTGCTCGACCGGCTGCTGGAGGACGGGCGGCTGGAGATCGCGGCGGTGTCCGGCACCAGCGCCGGCGCCATGAATGCGGTGGCGCTGGCCGACGGCTTTGTCCGGGGCGGCGTGGAAGGCGCGCGCAAGAAGCTCGAGGATTTCTGGCGGGCGGTGGCCTCGAAGGGCCGTTTCAGCCCGGTGCAGCGCATGCCGTGGGACGTGGTCTGGGGCAATTGGTCGATCGAGAACACGCCCGGCTATGTCTTCTTCGACACGATGTCGCGGGTGTTTTCGCCCTATGTCGCCAATCCGCTCGGCCTCAACCCGCTGCGCGATGTGGTGGCGAAGGAGATCGACTTCGACAATGTGCGCGCCTGCAAGTCGATGGAGCTGTTCATCTCGGCGACCAATGTCGAAACCGGACAGCTGCGCGTCTTCTCCGACGGCGAGATCGACCTCGACACGGTGATGGCTTCGGCCTGCCTGCCGCAATTGTTCCGCGCCGTCGAGATCAAGGGCGTGCCCTATTGGGACGGCGGCTATGGCGGCAATCCGGCGCTTTATCCGTTCTTCAAGACGGCGGCGACCGAGGACGTGCTTTTGGTGCAGATCAATCCGGTGGTGCGCGAAGGCACCCCGAAGAGCGCCAATGAGATCCAGAACCGCATCGACGAGATCACCTTCAACGCCGGGCTGCTGCGTGAATTCCGCTCGATCGCCTTCGTCAAGGAGTTGATCGCGGCCGGACGCCTGCCGCATGGCGAATATCGCGACATCCGCATGCACCGCATCGATGCCGACGAGGCTTTCAAGGACCTCTCCGCGTCGTCCAAGGTCAACGCCGAATGGGCTTTCATCGCCTATCTGCGCGACCTCGGCCGCAGCGCCGCCAGCGACTGGCTGGAAGAGAACTACGACGCCGTCGGCAGCCAAGCGACGCTCGACCTGTCGGGCGAGCTCGACGACGGCTTCAGGCCGATGCGCGGTCCGGCGCCAGGGCGGCGCGTCAAGGAATTCCTCGCCGCACGCCTCAAGCCGGAATCCGCGCGGCGGCGGGCCTGATTGAACCTGCGAGGCCGAGACAGGGTGGACAGCTGCCGGTCCGTCCGTTGCGATCGCAGGGGACGGACCGTTGTCAGAAGGCGGCGCTATTTCAGTGGCAGAAAGAGCTCGACGACGATCTCGGGCACCGAGAGCTCCGGAAGGAAGGACAGTCGTCGCTGGCAATAGATCGGAAAGTCGCGTGCTTCCTCGCCGCTGGCCGGAAGCCATTCGCGATAAAGGTAGAGTGCTGCCGGCTCCAAATTGTTGGTGTTGCCGGGATAATGCAGCACGGCGCAGCGTCCGCCGGGAATCACGCCGGCCTTCATCTGCCTGTCGCCAGCGTCGATCGGTTGGTCGGTGCCGACGCAAATGTCCATGCTGTAGTCGGCCGCGACAGCGGGACACCTCTCGGAACGGAAGACGTTGAAGGTCGGGCTCGTTTCGGGCGACAGGCCGGCTGCCTTGCGCCAGGCGATGAACCGCTGGATGGTGTCGCCGAGCGTGGCCCGATCCCCGCGATGTTCCATGATCGCCACCGGCGTGGCCGGTACGTCGCGGATCGTCACGTCTTCCGGCATAAAGATTATCTGCATGAGCTTTCTCCTCGCGTTGTCGAGCGGCCCGAAGGCCATCAGCCACGACCCCCAATCGGGAGATCTCCGGAATGACGAAGGCGATTGCCCGCACCGCTGCCGAAAGGCGCGGGCGAAGGCATCCGGTGCGTCGTAACCGGCATCCATCGCTATATCCGTGACGCTTTCGGCGTCCGCGTAGCCCAGCCGGGATGAAGCGCGCTTCATGCGGGCGAGCTGGATGTAGCGATGCACGGACAGCCCGAAGGTCGCCGTGAACTGCCGGTGGAAATGATATTTCGAGTAGGCCGCGACGCTGCTCAGCGCGTCCAGGTCCAGATCGTCGTCCAGTTGCCGGTCTATATGATCCAGCACCCGCCGCATCCGGGCATGGTGATTTTGAACTGCCGCCTTCATCGTTTTATTCTCCGTGGCAGCACCAGCTAAGCCGCGCGGACATGACGCGCTCGACCGATCTTGCGGTTTTTTGTCGTGAGCCGCGCCGTGGCCAAGGACCGTTTACGCATGCATGAACGGCGAAAACGGCCGTTTGCGGACCGGTGGGGTTCCTATGTCGATGACGGAGGCAAACGGCACATTTGAGGCGCTTGGATCGGGGGCAATTGCTGGAGCATTCCCCAACGGAACCGGGGCAATGCTGGATTCGGTTGTCGGGGCGATGTAACTTACCTGAACGTAAAGGGGAGGTCGCGATGCTGCAGGCCAGACAGAACGATCTCGGGGTCAGGTTCGAGGCGCAGTGCCGGGCTTTCGAGACGGAACCCTTCCCCGGCATCGAGGTGCGCAAGGATCGGCTGAAGCGCCTGCTGGCGCTCACTGAAAAGCACGAGGCCGAGATCTGCGCGGCGATCGGCAGCGATTTTTCCGCCCGCTCGGCTCAGGAAACGCGGCTTGCCGAACTGTTCGTCGTGCGCGCCGGCATCAGGCATGCGCTGTCGCATCTCGGCGCCTGGATGCGCGAACGCCGCGTCGCCACCAGCCTGCCCTTCCTGCCCGGCCGCAACCGCCTCTTGCCGCAGCCGCTCGGCGTCGTCGGCATCGTCTCGCCCTGGAACTATCCTTTCCAGCTCGCCATCGCGCCGGCGACCGCCGCTCTGGCCGCGGGCAACCGCGTGCTAATGAAGCCTTCGGAGCTGACGCCGAAATTCTCGGACCTGCTCGCCAGCCTGGTCGAAAAATATTTCGCCGCCGACGAGGTCAGCGTGATGGTCGGCGACGCCGAGATCGGCAAGGCGTTCGTGTCCTTGCCGTTCGACCACCTCCTATTCACGGGCTCGACCGCCGTCGGCCGCCAGGTTGCGCTGGCCGCCGCGGCCAATCTGACGCCGGTGACGCTCGAGCTCGGCGGCAAGTCGCCGGCGATCTTCGATCCCTCCTGCGATCTCGACGCAGCGGTCGCCAGCGTCGCCTATGGCAAATTGCTCAATGCCGGTCAGACGTGCATCGCGCCCGACTATCTGATGGTCCCGCAAGGCCAGGGCGCGGCGGTCGCGGCCAAGTTCGCGGCGGCAATCGCAAAGCTCTATCCGCGCCTCGGCGACAATCCCGACTATACGGCGATCGTCAGCGAGCGGCATCACCGGCGGCTGAGCGACATGGTCGCCGAGGCGCGCGACAGCGGCGCCGACATCATCGAGGTCAATCCTGCGAACGAGAAGCTCGGCATCAGCGACCGCAAGATGGCGCCGGTGCTGGTGCGCAATGCCAGCGAGACTCTGCGGCTGATGCGCGAGGAGATTTTCGGACCGGTGCTGCCGATCGTCGAATATGGCAGCGTGGACGAGGCGATCGATCATGTGAATCGGGGCGAGCGGCCGCTGGCGCTTTACTGGTTCGGCCGCGACAGTGCCAATCGCCGGAGGGTTATGCGGGAAACCGTGGCCGGCGGCGTCACGGTCAATGACTGCATGATGCATCTGGCGCAGGAGCGGCAACCCTTCGGCGGCGTCGGCGACAGTGGCATGGGCGCCTATCACGGCGAGTGGGGTTTTCGCACCTTCAGCAAGGAAAAGCCGATCTTCATCCAGTCGAAGCTCAGCGCCGGCGGCCCGCTGCGCCCGCCCTATGGCAAGACATTCGAGCGTCTTTTCCGGCTGCTGAAGCTCATCACTTGACAGCTTCAGCCCGGGAATGGCGGGGACGGAACAGCGGTCAACCCGGATGATTGGCGCTTCATATGGGAGCTTTCCGCATCATCCTGACGGCTGCTGCCAGTGACCTTGGGGAAACCCATGGAAAGCCATCGGCGCGCCCGCAAAAGCAGCAGCCGCTGCCAGAAAAGCTTGGATTTGTCGAGGAACCACGTTCCACTTCGCAATGCTTCCGCAACTTTTCCGGCTATATTGCGCCGCAACTTTCAGGTAGAAGCTGCGCTTCGCCGATCGCGGCAAATTGAACTAGGCCCCGCGCACACCCATATCGGCCGCGCGCCTGAAGTCGGAAGCGCCGACCTCGCCAGGTCCTGCAACGGAAAAAAATGACGATGCCGAAAATCAGGTTTCACAAGCTTGCAGCCATTGTGGTGCTCATCGGATTCGCGGCCTGGATGGGTACGGGTGAGTTTTCGTCCGTCGGTAGCGCCGCCGACAAGTCGGTTACCACCGACAAGGCGGTCGCCACGGACAAGCACGCCGACGCCGGCAAGCCCGCTCAGCCGGAGGCCACCAAGCCGGACACGGCGCAAGCCGAGCCCCGAGCCGCGTTGCGCACGGTCGCGGTGGTGACGCCGCCGCGCAAGACCTATGCGCGCGCCATCCGCATCTCCGGCCTGACCGAGGCCGACAAGCGCGCCGTGCTGGCGACGCGCGTCGCCGGCGTCATCGAGAAGCTGCCGGTCAAGCAGGGCGACCACGTCAAGACCGGCGACCTCGTGCTGATGCTCGCGGCCGAGGAGAAGATCTCCAATGTCGACAACGCCAAGCAATTGCTGGCACAGCGCAAGGCCGAGCTCGATGCCGCCGAGCGGCTGGCCAAGACCGGCAATCTGCCGAAGCTGCAGCTCGACACCGCCCGCTCCAACCTGACGCTGGCGCAGTCGCAGCTGGACACCGCGCAGGCGGAGCTCGACCGCAACGAGGTCAAGGCGCCGTTCGACGGCGTCATCGACCGCATCCCGGTGGAGCTCGGCAGCTCGGTGATGCAGGGCGGCGAGGTGGCGACAGTCCTGAAGCTCGATCCGGTCATCGCCCGCGGCGAGATCAGCGAGCGCGACCTGCGCTACGTCAAGATCGGCGACGAGGCCGATGTCCGCCTCGTCAACGACCAGAAGGTCACCGGCACCGTGCGCTACATCAGCCGCGATGCCTCGGCCCAGACCCGCACCTTCCGCGTCGAGGTGGCGATACCCAATCCCGACGGCTCCATCCCCGCCGGCATGACGGCCGAGATCGCGCTCAGCGCCGAGCCGACCAATGCGGTCATGCTGCCGCGTTCGGTGGTGACGCTCGGCGACAAGGGCGACCTCGGCATTCGCGCCGTCGGCAAGGACGACAAGGTGGCGTTCTTCCCGATCGACCTCGTCGACGACACGCCGCACGGCTTGGTGCTGGGCGGCATTCCGCAGGATGCGCGCATCATCGTCGCCGGCCAGGAGCTGGTGAAGGAGGGCGATCTGGTGAAGCCCGTCGAGGCCGACCAGGCGACCATCAACAAGCTGATCGGCGAAGCCACCGCCGGCACGCAGTAAGCAGGACGCGTCCGTCGCCGGACCAATCCGGCGATGGCAGTCCGCAGCCCCCGAAGCATAACAGGCCGAAGTCATGGATATCGTCAGACTCGCCATCAATAACGCCCGCCTCACCATATCGGCGCTGATGTTCCTGATCATCGCGGGCTGGATCGCCTATCAGTCGACGCCGAAGGAAGCGGAGCCCGACGTTCCAATTCCGATGATGTATGTCAGCCTGATCTACCAGGGCATCTCGCCGGAGGATTCCGAGCGCCTGCTGCTGAGGCCAATGGAAAGCAAGCTCAAGAGCCTCAAGGGGCTCAAGGAGATGCGCTCAGCCGCCTTCCAGGGCGGCGGCTATGTGCTGGTCGAATTCCAGCCGCAGACGGATCTGGCGACGGCGCTGCAGGATACGCGCAGCAAGGTGCAGGACGCCAAGGCCGACCTGCCGCAAGCGGCCGAGGAGCCGACCGTCAACGAGGTCAACGTCTCGGAATTCCCGGTTCTGGTCGTCACGCTTTCCGGCGATGTGCCGGAGCGCGTGCTGACGTCGGCCGCGCGCGAGTTGCGCGACCGCATCGAGGAGGTGCCCGGCGTGCTCGAAGGCTCGCTGCAGGGCGCGCGCGATGACCTCGTCGAGGTTGTCGTCGATCCGGTGAAGCTGTCCTCCTACGGGCTGCAGCTCGACCAGGTGATCCAGGGCGTCGCCTCCTCCAACAGCCTGGTCGCGGCCGGCAATCTCGAAGGCTCGGAAGGCAAATACGCGGTCAAGGTGCCCTCGCTGATCGAGACGCCCGAGGATGTCGCCAACCTGCCGGTCGTCGCCACGCCGAACGCCGTGGTCCAGGCCAAGGACATCGCCACGATACGCTCGACCTTCAAGGACGCCGAGACGGTCACTCGTCTCAACGGCAAGCCTGCGATCGCCATCGAAGTCAAGAAGCGCATAGGCGCCAACCTGATCGACACGTTGAACCACGTCAGGGAAGTGTCCGACACCTTCATCAAGACCATGCCCGAGGGCATGCATGTCACTTACACGCAGGACAAGTCGGTCTTCGTCAACCAGCTGCTGGGCGACCTGCAGAACCATGTGATGATCGCCGTCATCCTGGTGTTCATCGTCATCCTCTACGCGCTGTCGGGACGGGCCTCGCTGCTCATCGGGCTTGCCATCCCGTCATCGTTCCTGATGGGCATCCTGTTGCTTGCCATGATGGGCTACACGATCAACATGATCGTGCTGTTCAGCCTGATCCTGGCCGTCGGCATGCTGGTGGACGACGCCATCATCGTCACCGAATTCGCGGAACGGCGCATGAGCGAGGGCATGCCGAAGGCGGACGCCTTCGCGCTGGCCGCCAAGCGCATGGCCGGCCCGGTCATCGCGGCGACGATGACGCGCATCGCCGCCTTCTCGCCGCTGTTGTTCTGGCCCGGCATCATCGGCGACTTCATGAAATATATGCCGATCACGCTGATCGTGACGCTGTCGGCCTCGATGCTCTACGCGCTGGTCTTCGCGCCGACTTTGGGCGCGATCTTCGCCAAGGCGCCGCAGCATCACGAGGAAGGCAACCGCGACGGCTGGTACATGGCCGTGGTCAAGCAGGCGGTGCGCTTCCCGATCACGGTGATCCTGCTCACCGTCGGACTTCTGGTCGGCGTCGGCTTCGCCTATTCGAAATATGGCGCCGGCGTCGAGTTCTTCCCTAGCGTCGAGCCGGATTACGGCCTGCTCTATGTGCATGCCCGCGGCAATCTTTCGCTGGCGGAAATGGACGCCGCGACGAAAACGGCGGAAAACCGCCTGCTCGGCTGGCCCGGCGTGAAGTCGGTCTATACGCGCGTCGGCAAGACGCAAGGCGGCGGCCAGGACATCCCGGAAGACGTGGTCGGCGTCATCCAGTACGAGTTCGTCGACTGGCGCGAGCGCAAGTCGGCCAACCAGATCCTCGCCGACCTGCGCGGCGTGATGGCCGGCATTCCCGGCGTCGATGTCGAAGTGCGCGTGCCGGAGGCCGGCCCGCCGACCGGCAAGCCGATCCAGATCCGGCTGTCGGCCGTCGACCCGGCCGGGCTCGACGACAAGGCGCGCGCGGTCGCGGCACGCATCGCCAAGATTCCCAACGTCATCGACGTTTCGGACGGCCTGCCGCCGCCCGGCGTCGATTGGGCGATCGAGGTCGACCGCGCCAAGGCGGCGCAATACGGCATCAGCCCGACTTCGGTCGGCACGGTGGTGCAACTGGTGACCAACGGTCTCAAGCTGTCGGAATACCGGCCGGCCGGCGCCGATAAGGCAGTCGATATCCGGCTGCGCCTGCCGGAGGATCGGCGCACGCTGTCGACGCTCGACGAGTTGAGGGTACAGACCTCGCAAGGGGCTGTGCCGATCTCTAATTTCGTCATCCGCAAGGCAAAGCCCAGCGTCGGCATCCTCAACCGCATCGACGGCGCGCGCACCGTGGTCGTCCAGGCCAATGTCAGCGCCGGCGCGCAGGTGGCGGCCGTGCAGGCGGAAGTCACCAAGGCGGTTGCCGATATGAACCTCGGCAGCGGCATCCGCTGGAAGCTTGCAGGCTCCAACGAGGACAGCGCGGAAGCCAGCGCCTTCCTCGGCAAGGCCTTTGGCGCGGCAATCTTCCTGATCTTCCTGGTGCTGCTCGCGCAATTTAACAAGTTCACCAGCGTGTGGCTCGTCCTGTCCTGCGTGGTCATGGCGACGATCGGCGTGTTCCTCGGATTGCTTCTGACCGGCGAGGCCTTCGGCATCGTCATGTCGGGCATAGGCGTCATCGCGCTGGCCGGTGTGGTGGTGAACAACAACATCGTGCTCATCGACACTTACGACCGGTTGCGCGAGGAAGGCTGGGACAAGATGGACGCGGTGCTGCAGACCTGCCGCGAGCGCGCCCGTCCAGTGGTGCTGACGGCGGTCTCGGCCATCCTCGGCGTGCTGCCGATCGCCTTCGGGCTCGGTCTCGAAATCTTCCATCACGAGACGACGATCAACGCGCCGTCGACGCAATGGTGGATTTCGCTGTCCTCGGCGATCGTCTTCGGCCTGTCCTTCGCCACGCTGCTGACGCTGGTGGTGACGCCGTCGATGCTGATGGTGTTCACCCGCGCCAAGGTGAAGCCCGGCCAGCGGCGCGGCTGGCTCGGCCGCCTGTTGCGGCGCGGCAAGGGCGAGATCGCGACCGACGAACCAGCCAAGGAGACCGGCGCCGAGCCGGAAGTCGCCTTCCCGAAAGCCGCGGAATAGAGCGTTTCACAACCCCAAGGACAAAAGCCGCCCGGGAACAACCGGGCGGCTTTTTGCATTGTGCCTTCAAGTTCAACCAGACGGCGAGGGTTTCTCATGACGATCGGCACAATTCTCGTAATAATCCTGATCCTGATTTTGATCGGCGCGGTGCCGGCATGGCCGCATTCGCGCTCCTGGGGCTACGGGCCGTCGGGGATCGTTGGCGTCATCCTGGTCGTGCTGTTGATACTCTTGTTGCTGGGCAGGATCTGATCAGGCGGCCTCGCGCGAACTCGCGACTGAAATGCCGATGTCCTGCATGGCCTCCTTCACCGCCTGGTCGAGCGGGGTGTGCGGGATTTCGCCGATGACCTGTTCCAGCCGCGTCGAGACGAGCCGGTGCGCTTCGAAGCGCAGATAGGACATCGAGACGATCTCGCGCCACATGGCCACGAACGGGCTGCCGGCGCGCAGCACCCACCAGGGCATGAAGGAGAGCTTCAGCTTGCGGCCCAGCGCCCTCTCGGCCGCGGCCTTCATGTCGAGATCGGTGATGGCGTGGCCGGGGAAATTGATGGCCTCGTAGAAGCCTGTTTTGTCGAGGTTCTTCGCCAGGCCGACGAAGCCGACAGCGAAGTCCGGCAGATAGGCCCATTCATGCACGAGGTCGGCCGGGCCGGGCGCGGTGTAGACGCCCTTCTCCATCTTGGCGGCGACGACGAGGTCGAACCAGGAGCCTGAGCCGGTGCCGCCGAAGAAATCGCCCGCGCGCAGGACAATGGTGCGCACGCGGCCGGCGTCGGCCTCGCTGCGGAACAGCGCTTCCATGGCGCAGCGGATGCGGCCCTTCTCGGTGGTCGGATGGAACGGCGTTGTTTCGTCGATCACCTGCGGCATAGGCGAGCCGTAATTATAGACCGTGCCCGGGAAGAGGTGCAGCGCGCCGTTTTCGCGGCAGGCGGCCATGACGTTCTCCGCCATCGGCATGCATTTGCCCCAGTCGGTGTAGATCGGGTTCAGGCCGTTGAAGACGATGTCGACGCGTTCCGTTGCACGGATCAGGGAGTCGCGGTCGAGCGCATCGCCGGCAACCGCCGTGGCGCCCGTCAGTTCCGCCGGCACCTTGCCGGTGCGGGTGACGGCGCGAACGTCGAAGCCGGCATCGATGAAAGCCTTGCCGACCACGCGGCCGAGCCGGCCATTGGCGCCGAGGATTGCGATCTTGGTCATTTGTTCTCTCCGTTGTTTTGCGTTTGCCCGACCAATCTGATGCCTTCGCCAGTGAATTGAAATTGACTGTGATTGGCGATCTGTTATTCAAAAATGAATGAAGGAATTCGACTGGAACCTGATCAAGAGTTTTGTCGCGGTCGCCGAGACCGGCAGTCTTTCGGGCGCGGCGCGCAGGCTCGCGGCCAGCCAGCCGACGCTCGGCCGTCACATCGCCGAGCTCGAGCAGGCGCTGGGCGTCACGCTGTTCCGGCGCGGGCGGCGCGGCTACGAGCTGACCGAGGCGGGCAGCACGCTCTGCGAGCGCGGCCGGGCGGTCAGCGAGCAGGCCAACGCGTTCTCGTTGCTGGCGCTGGGTTCGGTCGAAGCGATCGAGGGCACGGTGCGCGTCGCCGCCTCGGAGGTTGTCGCGGCCTTCGTGCTACCCAGCATGATGGCGCGTCTCAGCGAGGAGGAGCCGGGCATCGAGGTCGAGATCGTCGCCTCGAACCAGGTCGAGAACCTGTTGCGCCGCGATGCCGATATCGCCATCCGCATGGTCAGGCCGGCGCAAAACGAGTTGGTGGCGCGCAAAGTCACCGACATTCCACTGTGCCTATGTGCCGCCAGCTGCTATCTCGAGCGGCGCGGCCGCCCGGAAAACGCCGCCGACCTCGTGGATCACGCCTTGGTCGGCTTCGACCGCAGCGACGAGATCATTCGCGGTTTCACTGCGTCCGGCATCCCGGTCGGCCGCAGCCATTTCCGCTTCAGGACCGATAACCAGATCGTGTTGTGGGAAGCGGTGCGGACCGGCAACGGCATCGGCATCGGCCAGGAGCCGCTGGCCGACCGCGATCCGGACCTGGAAAAGCTGTTGCCCGACGTGCCTCTGCCGGTTCTGCCGGTCTGGCTTGCCATGCATCGAGACGTGCGCACCAGCATGCGCATCCGCCGCGTGGCGGACTTCCTGCATGAGGAGTTGAGGCGTTATTCGGCTGGGATCGGTTAGAGCATGATGCCGAAAAGTGTGAAGCGGTTTTCGGACGACATCATGCTCTATTTGTCTGATCTTAGAGCCGGATGACTTCAGGTCGATCCGACCTGAAGTCATCCGGCTCAGGCGCGAATTCGGCCCGGTGAGCGAGGCCGGCCATCAAGAGGACGATGACCAACAATCCGGAAAGCGCGACGAAGATCGGGCCGAAGCTCGAATGCTCGGCGACGAAGCCGATTGCCGACGGCGCCACCAATATGCCGGAATAGCCCATTGTGGTGACGACGCTCATGCCGGTGCCGGACGACATGCCTTCCTGGTTGCCGCCGGCCGAAAAGATGATCGGCACCATGTTGGCGATGCCGAAGCCGCAGAAAGCAAAGGCGGCTATGGCAAGGTAAGGCGAGGGCGAGAGGCCGGCGACCAGCATGCCGGCGGCGGCGACCAACGCGGAGCCGCGCAAGGTCGACACCGCGCCGAAGCGGTTGCGCACGCCGTCGCCCAGGAAACGCATCAGCGCCATGACCCCGGAGAAGGCGGCATAGGCGAGCCCCGCGACCGCGAGATCGGCGCCCAGTTCCTGATGCAGGAAGAGCGCCGCCCAGTCGAGCACCGCGCCCTCCGAGATCATGGTGAGCAGCGCCATCAGCCCGACCAGATAGACGGCCATGTGCCGCGGCAGTGTGAATTTCTGGTGCTCGACCGCCTGCGGCCGGTCCTCGGCGATGAGATGGCGAATGGCAAAGGCGATGATGGCAAAGGCGATCATCGTCACCGCGACAGCATGGGCAAGATAGCCGTAATTCTGGATCGAGTAGCCGCCGAGCGCGCCGCCGGCGAAGCCGCCGAGGCTCCAGAAACCGTGCGAGGACGACATGATCGCGCGCGAAAGCCGCCTTTCCACCACGACGGCATTCGAGTTCATCGCGACATCCATGCCGCCGATCGAGCCGCCGAAGACGAGCATGGCAATCGCCGCCAGCGGAACGTTGGGGGCGAGCGCCACGATCAGCAGGCCGAAGCTGCCGCAGACACCGAACCAGCGCGTCAGGCTGCGCGAGCCGTGCCGGGAGATCAGATGACCGCACCAGGTCATGGCGATGACCGCGCCGACGCCGAACAGGAGGATCAGCAGGCCGAGGGTGAATCGGGTGATGTCGAGCCGGGTAAGAAACACCGGGATCTGCGGCGCCCAGCTGCCGGTGAGAAAACCGTTGGCCAAGAAAATCCCGGCGACGGCCCACCGGCCGCGCGTCGCGGCCTGCATCGTGGTTTGCACGCTCATGGTCTGAAATCCGCCATGCGAAGTGTTCGCGGCCAAATTAGATCGATTCAATTCGTAGTCAAGAACCGCAGTGGGGAAGTGCTTGGACCAAGGGCGCGATCGGGGGTCGGCGTCGTTCGCGGCAGGCTGCTGCTTTGACGATTGCTGCGACGCCTCTCCGTTCGTCATCCACGGGCGGAGCAAGGAGCGAAGCGACGCGGCGCAGACCCTAGAATCCATTCCGTGCCTTAGGAGCG
>NZ_VFWS01000520.1:0-1185 GCF_006443065.1 Mesorhizobium sp. B1-1-5
GCGCGCGTCAACTGGTCGGGATATTGTTCGAGCTTGGCTTCGAGCCGCTCCAGAAGCGTGAAGGCGTCCGCCGTGGCACCGGCGAAACCGGCGATCACGTTTCCGCCCTTGCCGATGCGGCGCACCTTTCTGGCGTTGCCCTTCATGATGGTCTGGCCAAGGCTGACCTGGCCGTCGCCGGCGATCACCACCTTGTTGCCCTTGCGTACCGTCACGATGGTCGTGGTGGCAGAGCTGATGAAGGCCGGCTTGCTGCCGCATCCTGGAGCCATGACCGTCAACGGCCGCACGATCGGCGACAATTGCGCCGCGGCAGAGAATCTCGACGGCAAGGTCATCCGTACCGTGGCCAATCCGCTCAGGAAGGATGCCGGCTTCATCAACCTGAAAGGCAATCTGTTCGATTCCGCAATCATGAAGACGTCGGTCATCTCGCCGGAGTTTCGCGACCGCTATCTGTCAAATCCGCGAGACCCCGATGCCTTCGAGGGCGTCGCCGTCGTCTTCGACGGTCCGGAAGACTACCACCGTCGCATTGAGGATCCGTCACTCGGCCTGAACGAGAATACCATCCTGTTCATGCGCGGAGCCGGCCCAGTCGGTTATCCGGGCGGCGCCGAAGTCGTGAACATGCAGCCGCCAGCCTACCTGCTGAAGGCGGGCATCCACTCGCTTCCCTGCATCGGCGATGGCCGTCAGTCCGGCACTTCCGGCTCTCCATCGATCCTCAACGCCTCGCCCGAGGCGGCCGTCGGTGGTGGCCTTGCGCTGCTGCGTACGGGTGACCGGGTACGCATCGACCTGCGCAAGGGGACCGCCGACATCCTCGTGTCGGACGACGAGATTAAGCGCCGTCGCGTCGACCTGCAAAACGAGGGCGGCTATGCATATCCGAAGCATCAGACACCCTGGCAGGAGATCCAGCGGTCAATGGTTGACCAGTTGTCCGAGGGAATGGTTCTGAAGCCGGCGGTGAAGTACCAGAACATCGCCGTCACCAGCGGCCTGCCGCGCGACAATCATTAGGACAGTTCCTACTTGGGCCTGCGTTCAAGATCGGTGCTCGATTGGCGAAGAACTGTGACTGATCTGGAATTAGGACCTGAAGATGCGCTATGATTTGTATTCACGCGGGCGACGGAACTCAGGAACCGGTGCCAGCTTCTGCTCTGGGGTTTGACAGGA
>NZ_VFWS01000521.1:0-1184 GCF_006443065.1 Mesorhizobium sp. B1-1-5
GCGCCGAGGAGCAGGCAAACCGGCAAAAGCAGCCGCGGGTTCATATCGCCACCTCTTCGCCCGTCTCGGCGCCAAGCCGTGTCAGCTGCCCCTTGGTGACGCCCTTGCGGTATTTCGGGTCGGTGGCCTCGATCAGCAGGTAGAACTTGCCGCCGCTCGCGTAGGTGAAGCTCTCGGCGTTGAAGACGGGGTGATAATATTGCGGCAGCCGGTTCTCGGCCAGCATGCCGAAGAAGCCGGCAAACACGCTGGCCAGGATCGCGGCTTCGAAGGCGATGACCGTGAACGGCGGCCAGGAATGCAGCGGCCGGCCGCCGACATTGACCGGATAGTCGATCTCGACGGAATAAAGGATCAATGCATAGACCAGCACGCCGCCGGCGACGCCACCCGACAGCATGACCCATGTCAGCCGTGTCTTTCGCATGCCCAATATGTCTGTCAGGCCGTGCACCTCGAACGGCGAGAACGCATCCATATGCCGGTACCCCTTGTCGCGCATCGCTTGCGCCGCCCTGGTCAGCGCATCCGGATCGGCGAAAGCCGCGATGACGCCATGGACGCTCATGCCGCGCCGCCTTTCTGCTCGGCCAGTTCCTCGACCTCGAAGATGGTTATAGCCGGCAGGATGCGGATAAACAGGAAGACCAGCGCGAAGAAGGTGCCGATCGATCCGAGCAGGATGCCGAAATCGAGCCAGGTCAGCGACTGCTCGCCCCAGGACGACGGCAGGTAGTCGCGGCTGGGGCCGGTCACCACGATGATGTAGCGCTCCAGCCACATGCCGATGTTGATGATCAGAGCGATCGAAAACAGCAGCGGCATATTGGATCGCACACGGCGAAACCAAAGCAGTTGCAGCACCGCGCAATTGCAGAAGAGCATGGTCCAGAACAGCGGCGCATAAGGGCCGACGGCGCGCTGGACCATCATCGCGCTCTCGTAAGGCTCACCCGAATACCAGGAGAAGAACGCTTCCGATGTATAGCCGTAAATGACGACCATGCCGGCCGCGATCATCAGTTTGGCGGCGTTGTCCATGTGGCGCGGCGTGATCAGGTCTTCCACAGCGAATGCCCAGCGCAAGGGAATGGCTATGGTCAGCACCATGGCGAAGCCGGAGAGGAGCGCGCCGGCGACGAAATAGGGCGGAAAGATCGTCGAATGGAAGCCCGGCGTGATGG
>NZ_VFWS01000522.1:0-1184 GCF_006443065.1 Mesorhizobium sp. B1-1-5
CGACGACCAGGTCAAGGCGATGCAGATCGTCTTCCAGAATCCGGACTCCGCACTTAACCGCTCGCATTCGATAAGGCATCTGATCGGCCGCGCTCTGAAGCGGCTGGCAGGCTTGAGCGGCAAGGCGCTCAAGGCGCGCCTCGACGACCTCGTCCGCTCGGTGCGGCTGACCGACCGGCATCTGGCCGTGAAGCCGCGCCAGCTGTCGGGCGGGCTGAAACAGCGCGTTGCCATAGCGCGCGCCTTCGCCGGCGATCCACGCATCGTCGTGTGCGACGAGCCGACCTCCGCGCTCGATGTGTCGGTGCAAGCCGCGATTCTCAACCTGCTCGCCGATCTGCAAGCGAAGGAAGACGTCAGCTACATCTTCATCTCGCATGACCTTGGCGTGGTGCGCTACCTCTCCGACAAGATCGCCGTGCTCTATCTCGGTCGCATCATGGAGCTTGGGCCGTCGGAAGAGGTTTTCTCCGGCCCGCATCATCCCTACACCGAAGCGCTGCTGTCGGCCGTGCCCAGACTCGACCAGACCGAGACGGCACGCATCCGTCTCGACGGCGAAATCCCCAGCGCCACCAATCCGCCGCCGGGCTGCGTCTTCCACACGCGCTGCCCACGCAAGATCGGCCCGATCTGCGAACAGCAGGAACCGCCGCTGGCCGAGGCGCGCCCCGGACACTCGATCCGCTGCCATATTCCCTACGCGGAACTCGCCAGGCTGCAGAGGCCGGCAGCGGTCGATACCGAGCCGGCGTAGCCGAACATACGGCCCCTGCCCTTCACGGATGGCCGGCCATGCTGAAGGACCGGTCGCCCTCGGCAAAGCCCTGCTCGCCGGCCCAATCCCTCGTCAGTGCCCGCAATCCCGCCAAGGCCACGTCGAGCACATCCGACGACGCCGGATTGCTGGGATAGGCAAGATAGATCGGCCGCTGGAACACGGGCGTGTTCGCGACGCGTTTCATTTCGCCGCGCTCGATATGGGCGCTGACGGCGCTGAGCGGCAGATAGGCGGCGGCTTGCTGCGACAGCACGTGCTGCAACCCGATGAAGACCAGGCCGGCCGAAATGGCCGGCTTGACCATGCCGGCAAACGCCCGATCATGCTCGATGCGGAATTCGAGCCCCCAGTCCATCAGTATGTAATTCTCGGTCCATGGCTTCGTCTGCGCGGCATGCTGGAC
>NZ_VFWS01000523.1:0-1184 GCF_006443065.1 Mesorhizobium sp. B1-1-5
GGACAACAGTCTGCTGAACATGGTTGCCTGGCGGGCGATCATCCTCGACGAGGCGCAGTACATTAGAAATCCGGGCGCACAACGAACCCAGGCCGTAAAACACCTCCGGCGTGAGGTGGGTCTGGCTGTCACGGGAACGCCTATCGAAAATCGGCTCCTGGACTTGTGGTCCATCATGGATTTTGTCCTGCCTGGATATCTCAGCGACAAGGCCTCGTTCGAGAGACTTTATACAGAGGCTGTCGACGGTGCTGCGCGTCTTGAGCCGCTTGTCTCTCCGCTCATGTTGCGGCGACGAGTGGCCGAAGTCGCGCAGGACCTACCAGCACGGATAGATATTCCGCAGTTCATCGAGTTGGAAGAAGCCGAAGCGGTGGCCTATGAAGCCATGCGCTTGACCATCGCAGACAAATATGGTTCGGCCGCAACCCTCATTGCCCTCACAACACTTCGCCAGTTCTGCGCTCACCCGGCGCTTCTCGAAAGGGCGGGAAGCAGCGATCCGATGGCCTTCAGCAAGTTCAGGCGCCTCGACGAGATCCTTGAGGAAATATTCTCCCTACGGGAGAAGGTTATCATCTTCACCTCCTACACGCGCATGGCCGATATGATAGCCGCCCATGTGCGGCAGCGCTTTCGCGCCTTCGCCGGCATCATCGACGGGCGACTCCCCGCCGATGCGCGCCAGGCGCTCATCGACCAATTCGGTGAGGTTCAGGGCGGCGCGACGTTGGTGCTCAATCCCAGGGCAGGAGGCACAGGCCTGAACATCACTGCGGCAAACCATGTCATCCACTATAATCTCGAATGGAATCCGGCCCTTGAGGACCAGGCGTCTGCACGAGCGCACAGGCGTGGTCAGGAACTGCCTGTCACTGTCCATCGCCTGTTTGTGGCTGATACCGTCGAGGACGTCGTCCACGATCGGATGTCCCGCAAACGAGCAATTTCCGGGACGGCCGTCGTCGGTGTAGAGGGGCGCGATGAAGATTACGCCGACATTGTTGGCGCGCTGAGCCGCTCGCCAGTGAGGGAAATGAGGTGACAATGATAGAGCGCAGCATCGCCAAAGCGCTGAGTGCGAATGACACAGGTGATACCGGAGGCCATCAGGCCGGCATTCTCGTACCAAAGGAGGAGGGCATCCTCGCCTTTTTTCCGGAACTGGACAGATCCCTTTACAA
>NZ_VFWS01000524.1:0-1180 GCF_006443065.1 Mesorhizobium sp. B1-1-5
ATCCATCAAGAGCCGCACCTGTTCGGCGAGGCGCTCGCGGATGGCCGCCGGTTCGCGCGACGGATCCGCTTCAGCGCCCAGCGTCAGCGCCTCGATGGCGTCGATGTGGCCCAGCAGAAGCGTGCGAAGTGCCGCGCCCTCACCCTGGCGGGACCGCTCCAGCCCCTCCAGCGCCACATCGAGGGCCGCCATGACGGCGTTGTCGAGCGCCGTGCGCACATCCTCGGTTTCGGTGGTCTCGGGAATATCGAGCACGCCGCGCAGCGACAACAATCCGTCGGCGGTCGCAGGAGCAACACGAAATTGTTCCTCGATCCGCTTGGCGAGCCCGGCCAGGTCCTTGAGGAAGGCCTCGTTGACAACGGACTGGGACTGCATTCCGACGGCGCGCGTGATGGTCAGCGTCGCCTGAAAATTGCCGCGCGCGAAACGTTTCTGAAGCGTCTGCCTGATGGCCGGCTCCAGCCGCTCGAAGCCCTGCGGCAGCCGCAGCCGCACCTCGACGCTCTTGCCGTTGACGGATTTGACCTCCCAGGCAATCGAGGTGCCGTCATGCTCGGCGACAGCACGCGCAAACCCGGTCATGCTCTGCAAATTCATCGTGCCTGCATACCCCCTGGCGCGTATTACGGATACTGCGTGATCCGGCCTCGCGCACCTTCAGAAAGCCGAATGCCCGCCTGCCAATCGGCTTACGACGCGCCCCGATAAATCCAAACGCTCCTGCCTTCAACTAGCGTGGACGAGCTGGAAAAACCGTGCGCCGCTACTGGGCCGCCCCCGCGTCGCCGTCAATGGGCGCGTCGGTCTGCCCCTCCACCTTGGCATCAGCCTTGGCCGCGTCGTCGACCTGCTTCTTCTGCTGGGCTCGATAGCGCGCGACGTTTTCATTGTGCTCGTTAAGCGTGGCGGCGAAGACGTGTACGCCAGTGCCGTCGTCAACGAAATATAGGTCGTCGGTCTTTGATGGATTGGCTACCGCCTCCAGCGCCGCGCGGCCGGGATTGGCGATCGGCGTCGGCGGCAGGCCGTTGATCACATAGGTGTTGTAGGGCGTCGGCTTCTGGATGTCCGACTGATAGATCGGCCGGTCGGCGGGTTTGCCCTTGCCGCCGAACAGGCCGTAGATGATGGTCGGGTCGGACTGCAGCCGCATGCCCTTGGCCAGGCGGTTGAGGAA
>NZ_VFWS01000525.1:0-1180 GCF_006443065.1 Mesorhizobium sp. B1-1-5
CTCTTCATTTGAGACGGCGCCTTGCCCGCTTGTGCCATCGCACGTTCATCGTGACTGTGTGAAACGCAATGCAAACCGCCGCCTTGAGTTCACGCCTGGCCATTTGCTAGCCTGCCGGCCAAGCAAAGACAAACCGCGAGAACATATGGCACAGGACAGCCAGACACTTCATGGCGACGACATCTCGGCCGTTATAGTCGGGCAGGGGGCCGAACTGGTCTCGCTGCGGGATGCGGATGGGCTGGAGCTTGTGTGGCAGGCCGGACCGGCCTGGCGCCGTCATTCCCCGGTGTTGTTTCCGATCGTCGGCCGGCTGAAGGGCGACCAACTGCGCCATCGCGGCCAGACCTATCCGATGACGCAGCACGGCTTCGCCCGCGATAAGTCGTTTGCCTGGGCGGAGAGGGGTTCTCGGTCCTGCATGCTGGTGCTCACCGACGACGCGGAGACCCGAACGCACTACCCCTTCGCCTTCCGTCTGGCGGTAACCTACACTCTCGACGGCCGGCAGCTTGGCGTCACGTTCGAGATCACCAACACCGGCGACGAGCCGCTACCGGCGTCGATCGGGGCGCACCCGGCATTCAACTGGCCGCTGCTGCCGGACCTGCCCAAGGAGGCCTACCGCCTGACCTTTGCAAAGCCCGAGCATGCGCCGATCCGCCGTCTCAAGGACGGGTTACTGCTGGCGGCAAGGCAGCCGACGCCCATCGAGGGCAACATTCTCGCTTTGTCGGATCGGCTGTTTGACGAGGATGCCTTGATCCTGGACCAGCCTTCCAGCACCGCTGTGCGTTACGGTGCCGATCGTGGTCCGGCGATCGAGATGCATTGGAACGGATTCCGGGAATTGGGCGTCTGGTCAAAGCCGGGCGGCGCGCCATTCCTCTGCATCGAACCCTGGCACGGCCTCGCCAGCCCGGTGGATTTCGATGGCGAATTCGCCGACAAGCCAGGAGTGATGCTGATCGAGCCGGCCGGAAGGCGCGTGCTCGGCTATCGGATCGAACTTCAACCGCAGACGCATTAGCTGAAAGGCTGGCGTCGCGTTCATGGATGGTGGAGTTGTTCGTAAACATCCAGCTCGCTTGATTTGGAGGAATGCAGCATGGACCAATTCACCGGCGGTTGCCTGTGCGGCAACGTCCGAATTGTGGCGACTGGACGCCCAGACCGGGTG
>NZ_VFWS01000526.1:0-1176 GCF_006443065.1 Mesorhizobium sp. B1-1-5
GCCGTTGATGAGGTTCTTCAGTTCGACCTGGTTATAGGCGCCGCCCTTGCCCGGCTTGACCGTGTTGGTCTTGACGGCCACCCACAGGCCGCCATCGTGCTCGATGACGTAGCCGGGACGGATTTCGTTGCCGTTGATCTTGGCCATGATGATGTGATCCGGGAATGAGATGTTCGCAAGACAGCGATTTCGGGCCTCCAAGACCACAAATCGCCCGAAGAGGCAAGCTGGCGCTGATCGGGTGTCCCGAGGCGGCGGCTCAATCGAAGCGCACGATGGTGCCGCGTTGCGGCGTCTTGTCCTGCGAGAAATCGAGCATGACCTCGTCGACATAGCACCAGCCCCACGTCTCGGGCGGGTCGTAGGCCTCGATGACCGGATGGCCGGTCGCCCGGTAGTGGCCGGTGGCGTGACGGTTCGGAGAACTGTCACAGCAGCCGACATGGCCACAGGTGCGGCACAGCCGCAGCTGCACCCACCAGGAACCGGTCTTCAGGCACTCCTCGCCACCTTCGGCGCTTGGCGTTACCTCGAGGATGAAGCTGCCATGCGTGCATCGTTTGTCGGGCGAAGCCATTTCATTGCCTCCTTGGAGAAGCGATGCCGCGATATAAACCCTCAACCGCTCTCATCGAAACCGCGGCGACCGCTTCGGTAATGATATCGAAGACTTTTGCCAGCCGACGGATCTGCGACGACCGCATGATAGCCATCTGCATGGAAAGATCGAGGTCACTTGCCTCGACGAGCATCGCGCGATGACTTCCGCTGGATTTCCGCTGATCGCGTCAGGGCAGGCGGTTTGCCTTCTGCAGTGCCTGCTTGGTCTGGTCGTCGCTCAATCCTTGCAGGAAATCGTCCATCTCGGGGTCGATGAGGCCGGCGCGGCGGGCGACGATGTACCAGGCGCCGGCAAGCACGAGGTCCGGCTCGGTGCCGATGCCTTGCATATAGAGTTTCGCCAGGCGGTTCTGGGCGGCGACATTGCCGCCTTCGGCGGCCTGCTTCATCCAGCCGAAGGCGGATTTCAAATCACGCCCGCCGCCGCGGCCCTCGATCATCCAGGTGGCGAGGTCGAGTTGCGCGGTGTCATAGTTTTGCCGCGCGGCCTGAGCCAGCAGGCGCCGGGCCTGGGCGTCGTCGCGCGATTTGCCGCCGACGCCGTTGGCATAGATC
>NZ_VFWS01000527.1:0-1176 GCF_006443065.1 Mesorhizobium sp. B1-1-5
CTCATTGCCGCGCCCGAAATAGGCGCGGTCCCGGTCGTCGACCAGCGCGAAAATGCTGCGGCTGACCGAGACGCGCGGTTCGCGTTCATGGCCGGCCGCCTTCCAGGCCTCGCGATAGATTCGGATCTGCTCGGCCTGCTGGATATGGAAGGGCTTGCCGCTTTCGTCGAATTTGAGGGTCGAGCTCTGCAAATTCATGCCCAGCTTCGCCGCCCACTCCGAAGTGGCGTTGGTGGCGGCACCCCACCAGATGCGCTCGCGCAGGCCTTCAGAATGCGGCTCCAGGCGCAGCAAGCCGGGCGGGTTGGGAAACATCGGCCGCGGATTGGGCTGGGCGAAGCCCTCGCCGCGCAGCGTGTCGAGGAAGACCTCGGCGTGATGCCGCGCCATGTCGGCGTCGCTTTTGCCTTCCTGCGGCGCGTAGCCGAAATAGCGCCAGCCATCGATCACCTGTTCGGGCGAGCCCCGGCTGATGCCGAGCTGCAGGCGCCCGCCTGCGATGATGTCGGCGGCACCCGCGTCCTCCGCCATGTAGAGCGGATTCTCGTAGCGCATGTCGATGACCGCCGTGCCGATCTCGATGTGGCTGGTCTTGGCGCCGACCGCCGCCAGCAGCGGAAATGGCGAGGCGAGCTGTCGGGCAAAATGGTGGACGCGGAAATACGCGCCGTCAGCGCCGAGTTGCTCGGCCGCGACGGCGAGATCAATGGATTGCAACAGCGCCTCCGACGCCGAGCGCACCTGCGATTGCGACGAGGGCGTCCAGTGCCCGAATGACAGGAAACCGATTTTTTTCATGGCCCTGACGTATATACCGGCGACACGTGCTTCAATGCCAAAAGAGCAGGGTTACACACCGTCGCCCCTGCGTGACACCAAAAGTGTGCCTTACCGAAAGTTTGAATGCCGTGGAGGGTGGGATGCTCAGGGGAATCCGCATCGTCGAGATCGAGGCGTTGGGGCCGGCGCCCTTTGCCGGCATGCTGCTCGCCGATCTCGGCGCCGACGTGATCGTCGTCCACCGCAAGCATGCATCCGTGCCGGGCCTTCCCGAGCGCTCGCTGCTCGATCGCGGCAAGCGCTCTATCGCGCTCGACCTCAGGGATGCCGAGGACGTTGCCGTGCTGATGCGCCTGATCGCCACCGCCGACGGCCTGATCGAGGGCTTCCGGCCGG
>NZ_VFWS01000528.1:0-1174 GCF_006443065.1 Mesorhizobium sp. B1-1-5
GTCCTCCATGGCCACACCCATGGCCTTGTAGATGGTGATCTGTTCGGCGCTGACCCGCCCTGGCCTGAGCCTCAGCAGCATCTCGCCGAGTTCGGTTCCGGTTTGCGGATCGAGGCCGTCAAGTTCGCAAGAGCCGACCGGAGTAGGGGCGAAAGCATCGGCCGTCTCGACGAACAGACTGCCCCTACCGATAAGCGAAACAGGCAGTTCGCCGCCGGGCGGAGCGACGCCGACCGACGAGACATGGGTGCCGGGCCGCACCCAGTCGGCCGAGATCACCGGCTCGTAGGAGTGCGTTGCCAGGCAGACGACATCCGACGAGCGTATCGCGGCCTCGAGATCGTCGACGGCGACGACGCCGACATGCCGGGCGGCAAGCGCTTGCGCATCGGCGAATTCCTTCGAGACCACGCGGATCTCGGCGAAGTCGCGCACCAGCGGCAGGAGATTGAGATGTTGGCCGGCCTGCACACCGGCGCCGACCACGGTCGCGATCCTTGCGTCGGGGCGGGCGAGTTCGCGCACCGAAAGCACGGCTGAGCCGGAAGTGCGCACGGCGGTGATGTAGGTGCCGTCCATGACACAGACCGGCATGCCCGTCGCAGGGTCGAACAGATGGATGGTGGCAAGGTGGCTTGGGATGCCGTCGGCGATATTGCCCTCGAACACGTTGACGCTCTTCACCGTCAGGTGCATGCCCGCCATCCAGGCGGGCATCGCCAGCGAATAGCCGGCCTGCGGAATGTCGAGCTGCGGCCGGGCCGGATTGACGACTTTGCCGCCGGACAGCGCCTTGAAGCCGCTGGCCAGCGCGTTGAGAAGCTGGCGAAGATCGACGCATGTCTTCACCTCGGCCTCGCTCAGGACGAGCACCGGTGTGTCGCCCTTGGCCTAGGCGCTGCGGGAGATCGATAGGGCTGTCGTCATGGATACGCTTTCGTTGGTGGCTGGAGTGCACGGCAACGGTATTGCGATCCATGGGGCGTGATGAAATATGCTGTTTTGGCTATTTCGGCGTGATTATCGCGTTTGCTCCCGTTCGAAAGTGTGAATCCTGAAATGGACGATCTCGACCGCATCGACCGCTCGCTGCTGCGCTTGTTGCAGGAGGATGGCCGCCGCACGACGCTCGATCTGGCCCGCCGCGTCGGCCTGTCGCCGACGGGAGCTGCGC
>NZ_VFWS01000529.1:0-1173 GCF_006443065.1 Mesorhizobium sp. B1-1-5
GGTCTGATGCGGATTGTCCGGGCCGCGGTCTAAAAGTCCTGCAGCTCGCACGAACTCTGCTCAAGAAAGCGCGACACGATCGACTTCCAGCTGTCGTCCGGCACGAAGCTGCGGATGACGAATATGCCCTCGTCGATCGGCGCTTCGACGAAGATCGCTCCCTGAAGCTCTTCGGGAAGGTCCCTGCGCATGTCGATCATCTGCGCCGGCGTCAGCACCACGGCATCCAGCTTGCCCCCGGTCGCCGTGTGGTCGTTGAATGAATAGATGTTGTGGCCGTTGCGGTCATAGACAGACACCGACCAGAAGGGCACATTGCCCGGCGCCCTGATCCTCACCCTTCCCTCATCGAGGTCGAACCGGCAAGCCGTCGCATAAAACAGCGGGTCGCCCGATTTCACCACCGGCGCGCCGCCCGCCTCGGCATCGAGCCGGGGCATCCGGTAGAGATCCGACGCCATCGACAGCCGTGACCAGGCATCGCGTTCCGAGAATTCAGGCACCAGAAGCAGCACGACGATATGCACGATGCCGGCGCCGACGAGGCCGAGCAGGACGGCATGTAGAAGTCTGCGCGTCGCGGCATAGACACTACGCATCGCAGCTGACCTTGGTGATCTTGGGCAGCGACACATCCGACAGGCCGGTGCTGCTGGCGATCGGCGTGTCGTAGAATGTCAAAACGAAATACATCCTGCCGGAACCGTCGGTCAGCAGCCAATTGCCGGGCATCGGGTGATGGCCGACGGAAATGAGCACCGAATTGTCGGATTGGCGCAGCACGCCATAGGATTGAAGCGCGGCAACCCGCGATTTGCCGGTCTCGACCACGCTGAGCGATTGGTCGGCGGCATAGAGGGTCCAGAATCGGGCGGTCGGAAATCCGCCTTCGATCGTGTAGGTACATTCGCGCCTGAGTTCTCCGCCAGCTGCGTCGTCCTCGGCGACAAAGGACAGCCCTTCGGCGCGGCCGAGCGCGAGCACGCCCTCGCGCGCCACGCGGGCCTTGGAATAGGGGTCGGCTGCGGGTGTGCCGATATCGGGAAAGGCGGTCCACTGGCCGATCCTGATCGCCCCGACGCCGTCCTGCATTTTCAGCGCATACCAGACGCTGGCGCCGCCGCCGCCGATGGCTATGGCAAGCGAAAGCAGCGTCAGGATGGCGTTCTTGAG